>JAQVDU010000012.1 GCA_028698175.1 bacterium
CTTGTGAATGTCTATCCCGCCGTACAACATATAAACCTCCTTGCTTTCTTACGATTCTATTACCACTCAAATAAAACCGCAAGGCCATAGACACTCTTTCATTATATGCTTGGATTCTTTACTTCTTGATAATTGAAATACTCCGCAGATACCCCACAATTCTTAAAATAATGTCCTGAAGATTTGTATTTTTCGAAACTTTCTATCAAGTTCTCCTCCGTCTTTAAAACTATCACTTTCCATAATTATATCCCTTAACAGCTAAAAATCAACATCATTATCCGCATCTGAATTGTCTTTACAAGCATACCAGCGTACCAGCCCACAAGCGTACTAATCGTCTGTCATTGCGATGAGTCTTCGAAGAAGCAATCTCTATACTTCTATTCATTCTTTTCTTTTTATTTCTTCGGATAATGGACTAGCGATGTTTTTTCTCGCAACTCGTAACTTCTTTTTTTGAAGAAGTCAAGAAGTAAAGCACCGTCCCCATTTTTCGACAGTAAGCGGCAGTTACCTGATGCCTGCGGGATATTGCTATGACGTCTTCGGGTACGGAGCTGACATTTTCGCGGCTGAATATATGAGCGGGCTGAGAACTCTCACATACTCCGACGATGCATATCTGCCCAATGACATGGCAAAACCCGTAACAAAAGGATCTGATGCAAAGAGAGTCTCCGTTGAGTACGTCTCAGGAAAGATAGTCATAGATTATACTGTCAAAAACAATTCCGACATATCCGTCTCACTGTATGACTGCTCCGGCAGAGAACTCGGAGTCATCTACTCCGGCTCTGTCTCCGGAAACGGAAAGGTCGAAGCCGAGGCAGGCGGAATCAATAAGGGAACATACTTTGTGAAGACAAAACTCGGAAGCGACACATACACAGAAAAAGTGACTCTAATTTAGCCATCCCTTTTACCTCCCATACTCCTCCAAAAGAGGACGGGCTCCCCGCCCGCCCTCTCTTTCTATTTTTATTGATAGAATATTGATTATTTTGCTCTTTATCCCGTCATTCTGAAGTACACAGCAGTTATCTCTTTCCTGAGGAATCTATCAACTTTTCCGGTCATTGCGAGCGAAGCGCGGCAATCTCTTTACCGCTATTCAATCTTTTGCATTTGATTTTTTACCCACGGCACAAGGCTCACGGTGTGTCTTCGCTTTACCAGCATACTAGCCACCAGCGTATCAATCGTCCGTCATTGCGATGAGTCTTCGAAGAAGCAATCTCTATACTTCTATTCGATCTTACTCTTTTTCTTTCTTCGGATAATGGACTAGTTATATTGGACTAAGGTTATTTCTATTGTGAAGAATCTATCATTTCTTTTATAATGGACTAACGATATTTTTTCTCGGAACTCGCAACTTCTTTTTTTGAAGAAGTAAAGAAGTCAAGCACCGTCCCCATTATCCCTTAGTGGTGTTTTTTTCTTTCATTAGCTTCGCGATATTCATGGGAGGCAATACAATCGGATTTGAAAATCCTGCTCTCAAGGTAAGATTTGAAATAAACTCTCTTAGATATGGAAACAAAATAACAGCCGCATTGCCTTTACTGAAAGTGTCAAGAGCCATATTCTCATTTTTATCGTCTTTTTTAAAAATTCCTGTAACAACTACATCCAATAAGAAAGGCATCTCTTCGTCATCTTTTCCTATGACAACACTAAAATCAGTTAAAAGGACGTTTTTCTTATCATTCAATCTGTTGTCGATTTTAAAATCGATTTTCATTTGCTTTTTAATTTCCGACTGTTTCACTGTACGCATTTCAAAGAGACATTTCTTCAAAACGACCTTTTCAAAAAATATTCCGGGTTCTCTTTCTTTGTCCATTTCATACTCCCAAGTTAAATTCACCGAAATTGCCATATTCGCACAGATCCATGTTGCACTCTATTTTGACTTCTTTCGACATGCTCATTTTCACTTTTGCTTCCTCCATGAGAATTGAAGGCGAGGCTATCTTTAAGAATGTTGAAAATGCTGATTTCCGAGATTTACCATTATCACTATTGATATCCGGTATATCTATCTTTCCGATTATTCTGCTTTTCTCTTTATCGGATAGCTTGCTCTCTTTAAATGCCTTGAGAAAATTGCCTTTATCCTCCATCATTTTAATGCGCTCACTATACGGCTTATCAGGGATCATCCCGTTTTCATATCTCGTTATTGTTATCTCTCCGAATCCGAGAATCAAAGCGAAATCCTTTTGGCTTACTTTATATTTTTCCCTTATGCTCTTTATCTCTGCCGGAGAGAGAATGTTATGCCTTTTCCTGTACTCGGCAAATGCCCTTTCAAGACTCCTCGAATCATATTCTTCATTTGACATCTCAGAATTGCATTTTTTGCAGAACAATACTTCATTCACCATCTCAATAGGTTCCCCCTTAATCTTGAATGCTTCTTTCTTTTCTTAACTATTGCATCCATCATATCATCACATTTAAAACAATATTCTTTCATTTTTTCCTCCGTCAAATTTTTCCCATTGGCTTTTTCAGTGTTTCTTCAGCTTCGTGAAAAGACAAGCATTTAGCTAAATGTTCAAAATCATCACTCAACTTTATATATACCTCTTTATTCCCAATGACTATTCCGAATATCCACACATTTTTATTTTTCTTTTCATGGTCTGCAAGCGGTCCGGATTCATAATTTTTTTAAGTCAATTTATTTATCTCATTCTTTGCAAAACCAAGACTTACTCCCAAAATAGCAAGTGATTGTAGATTTTTCTCTCTCGGTATCAATCTGAATCCTATTGTTTTCATCATTGTTTTAAAAGTTTCAAGAAATGTCTCTATTTCTTCTTTCTTTTTTTTCAATTTTCTGCTCCTGTCAAATACTATCATATGATAGTATTTTTGTCAAGCCCTCCGGCGCCTTTCCATTTTCCTGGTTCACGACTTTTTACTCTTGGCTCAAGACGCATGGCTTCTTCTTTCTCTTTCAAAGAAGCCTCGTCTTCTTTATCATCTTTTACTTCCGTCTATGCAATAATGACAGTTGTCATATCCCTCCATTCTGGCCTGAGCAAGGGTATCCGGAACAAATCTTACGGCATTCCCCGCCATTACGATTTTATTGATTCCACAGCTGTTCCCCTCATTGTAAAGGTCGTGGACTTCTTTTGTGTTCTTGTTGCCAAGGTACCTGAATCCTTGCCTTGTCGCAGTATTCAGTGTCATAATTCCTCCTTTCTAAATTATTCTCATCCAATCTCTCTTTATCGCCTATCCTCTACGCTTCTTCTTCTCCCTCTCTTCATCTCTCCACCATCCGCTATCAACTATTAACTGTATTTTCTTGCCCACGGCTCACGGTGTGCGAAGCACTCTGGCTCATGGCGTCTTTTTGAGCTGACTTTACCTTTTCTATCAATTTCCCATGCCAGAATTATCTACATTTCTATCAAATTTTTTCTTCACAAATTCTGGAATGTCTCCTTCAAAATATTCTAGTATTAAGGGATTATTAACATAAAACTGTCCTGTAAATTCCAGAAAAGTTTCAACACTTATTTTTCCATTGAATTTAAACATTTTCTCCGATAGACCTTTTATTTTAATTTCACTCTTTTTATTATGATCTATTGTTGAATCTCTTCGAATCATATATTCTTCTTTTGTATAGAAGTGATATGCTCCATCTAGATGTCGAAATTCTTTTGATGCTAAATCGTATTCAGCATGAACATATCTTGAAGGATATAATTCGATTCCATTTCTATTGATATATTCTGTTTCATTTTTGAAATCCTCTGCTTCAAATATCTTGATACCTTCTCGAGTTTTCCAATAGACATTAAGTCCGTAGGAGTTATTATATGCATAGTTAACTATTTTTTTATCATATTTCATTGTTGGTCGTATCTTAACAGGTCCGTCTGTTATTTCAGATATATCCTTTTTGAATTTGGGCCCAAACCATGTGTCTTTTTCTATATAAGGATACAAATCAACGTTGATTCTTACTCTATTATAGTCCAAGGATATAAATGCATCATAGCCCTTATGTCCATCTCTCCAAAATTGCTCAATGAACTTTGGAGCAAAATTATTATTCTCATAATAATTTCTTCTAAAATTCGAGTTTGCCATTATAATAAATTTTTCGTTTCCCATAAACCCAGGCAATTTTTTACTATACATATTTTTTTGATACAAGTCTTTAAAATTAACCAATCCTTCTTTATCTCTTGCTAGAGTAGGATCTAATAACTCCACTAAATTCTCATATTTCGCAAAGATTCCTATTGTATGTAAATATGAAAAATTCGTTTTATTTAGTATGATATTTTTCTTCTTTGCAAAATTGATAAATGATTCAATTAAGTCCTCATTCTTTTCTATCATTGCCTTCTCCTCTTCCCTCCAAATATTTTCAAATTCTTTTTGGATTTTTTCCAGCTCATCCACAATTACTTCTCCTGTTTGATTTACAGATCAATTACTGCAATGCCCTTATAAATCAACACTTGTTTTAATGATTATCATTTTGTCTTTTAATTATTCTTTCCAATTTTTCGTCTATTCTATGTTCGAATATAAATCAACATCATTATCTGCATCCGAGTTGAGCTGACTATACAACTTTACACTCCCCGTCGCCATATGTATCTATAGCAATTTATCCAAAAGTAGATATATCATAAAAACCAACGTACTCCAAAACACTAAGTTCATTAAAACTGAACAATATTTATTTTTATTATGTAATATTCTTGCTATCTCATAAATTTGATCGGTTAGTTCATTTATTTGACTGTCTTCAGTTATCTCTTCAACTTGTTCTCTTAGCATCTCTTTTGAATTTAGAGCTATATGCTCAAAATAGTAGCATGAATATGTACCTTTTTTATAATCTTTAGCAAATCTTGGTTTTAATACTTTATATATTCCTAAATAAATAATTAACCCAATCATACAAATGAAAATAATACCAACAACAAATAGTAATATTCCCAAAATTTTAATATTTGATAGTCCTATTTGATATTTTTCCGCAATGTTTATGAAAAACGTTACTTCCAAGCTACACACTACTAAAATTGCAGTGACTTTTTGATCTGAGAATCTAATTAATTCTTGCATATTGTGAAAACTTGTAACAAGGTAATCTATTTTTTTCATTATCTTTCCATTGTTATTTTTTCATACCTTCATTTATCCATCTCGAAAATTCGCTTTTAATTAGTGAGCATCCATAGAGATCCCCATATGCCTGATGAAAACTTTTTACAAACCACCCCTTTGCTTCACCATTACTTTTCACTAAAATATCTATAGTATTCTCATAGGTAATCGAAGTTAATATAATCGATGAATATCCGTTTTTGTTTGCAAGAGAGGAAAGATTTGATGCAGTTGTAACAGCTTTTCCTATCCACACTTTACTATTTATTCCGGTATCTTTTCTTCCTGCCTTTACTACAAGTTCTTTTGCAGTTGATAATCCTATACCAACTTTAATATTTGGATATTTCTGTAATTCAAACAATTTATTTAACATATTCATAAATGTATTAATATAAAAAGCCATGTCAAGAACTTCATATACATCATCTTTACTAGGAGTTGTATAAATTCCATAAACGCAATCACCTCTTATTCCAATTTCACGAATTATCTCTGATTGACGTAATATTTCAATAACTTCAGAAGTAAAAGATCTTATAACTTTCGCGACAACCTTATTATTCGGTTTTGTAAATAAAGTGGAAGAATCTCTAATATCTACAAAAATAGCTGTAACCCAGGAATAGTAAGCATTTAAAAATGTCAAATTATTATCACTGGGTATTTTTTCATTTTCTATGACTTCCAATTCGGAATTAAGTATTTCGTCAACTCTTTCCTTTCCTGCTTTAAAATCATATTCAGCCACGGTCTCCTCCTTTTAATCTAATTAACTATTCGTAATACTATTCATTAATCCTCTTGATTATTGCTGCTTTCGTCTTCATACCTTCTCCATAATTTCAATTTCTTCTTTCGACAATCCAATATAATCATAAAGTTTATGGTCAATTAGCTCTTTTAACCTATTGATTTCTTTGTCATGTATAGTCGTGTCTTTTTTATCCATCTTTGATTTTAGTATTGATTCTATTTTCATTTCTATTTTTTCAATTTCCTTTTGCTCTTGTTCAGGAAGAAGAATGATTGGAAGTCTCATTAGCGGTTCTTTATCAACTTGCAGTAAATCGCCTTGTCTTTTGCCAAAGTTTTTGAGCCAGAAAAAAGAGATGTTTGAGTTCAAATATGCTGTAAGATATCTTAGATTGGTTCTTTTTGTTTGTATAACATAATACGATTGTGATACATAACACGGAAAATCACTGAAAGTAAAACATGGTTTTACAGTTTTTCTTAAAGAAAGAATCTTTTCTCCTTTAAAAAATTCTTCATTTCTTGCTCTATGTAGACCATAGGGTCCAAAATCAGAAGTGATTATTTGTTTAAACTGATCTAAATGAGATTTAATTTTAGGGAAACTATTAATCACTTTGATTTCCTTGGTTGATGTATAAATTACCCAAAGATTATTGTTTGGGTTAGCCCAGTATTGCTTCAATTGTTCGGTTGTATAATAAGGTTTAATCAACGCTCCTTCTATTTTCGACAATTTTAATGCATCTTTTTCCAAACTTGAAATAATAAAAATTCCTTCTCCTAAGGAATGTTTATTACCGAGAGTTTTCAGATGGTTTTTATTAACAAAGTCTTGATGAACATCAATTCCAGTAGTAAGTTCATGATCCAACAGTGTGATACTTGATTTTTGAACCAATTTATTAAGAATACCATTTAAATACTTATCATTAAAACTTATGCTACTAGTTGAGATAGACTTCAATTTGGTGTTAAAGCTTATTATGGAATTGTTAATAACATTTTTGTTTATTGAGTTAATCAAATCTGATTCAATCATGTTGCTATCAAGTATTTTCATGTAATTTATATCATGACTTTTTGTTTTTTCTTTTTTACATACATAAATCATTGTTTGAATAGATGCATTATCGAAAACCATATAACCGCTGAAATCGATGAATGAAATCAACTGAGATTCATTTAAAATCTTTTCCCTTAATTTCAATGCACCAAAAGATGTGATCCAATTATTTGTTGCTATGAAGCTGTGATAACTATCATCTCTAAGTAAATCTATTGAAAGGCAAGCAAAGGCGTACCAAATATCCATTTTCCCTTGATAATATTTTCCCAACTTCCCTTTTTTAAATATAAAAGCATCTTTGTTTGTATACTCTTTAATATACGGAGGATTGCCGATGACGACATCGAAGCCGCCGTGAGAGAAGATGGCGGGGAACTGTTTATCCCAGTCGAAGGCATTGATTTTTCTGACCATCTCGTCGTCAAACATTTCGACTTGCTGACCTTCGTAAAAGTCGGTGCCTATGAGAGAGTTTCCGCACTTTATGTTGCTGGATAAGTCGGGGAGGAGTTTCATAGCCCTTCTTGTGAAAAGATACTGGCTTGTTTCAAGCCGTTCATCCTCCATCAGTTTCAGAAGTAAAGAGAGTTTTGTCACCTCAACCGCCTGAGAGTCAATGTCAACTCCGTAAATGTGTTGTGTGAGTATCTCTTTCTTTTCATCTATACCGAGTTTGTATCCCCTCTCTCCTATCTCAAATATCTTCTTATCCTTCAATGCCTTGTCTCTCTGTTTATCTGATGAGTAATAATCAAGGTAAAAGTTCAGAAGATATTCATAAGCAGTTATAAGGAAGCTTCCTGAGCCGCAGGCAGGGTCAAGAACAGTCAAATCCTCTATCTGCTTCGGTGTCTTCTCCTTCAGCTTCTCTCCGAGTGTGTTTTTCACAATATAATCCACAATGTACTGAGGTGTGTAATAGACTCCGCCCGCCTTTCTCACCTCGGGTTTGTCCTCCACCTTTGCCCTGTGCCCCTCTGTGAGCCGTATTGTCTTTCCCAAAAACTGTTCATAGATATTGCCGAGTATCTCTATCGGAAGAACCGAAAACTCATATGGGCTGTTGGGATAGTAAAGATTGTCTATGATATTTGCGAATATCTTGTAATCTATTGTCAGTTTTGTGGTGACTTTGTCTTCATTCAAATCAAAGAGTCCGGAGTTATACTTCTCATCCGCCTTCTTAAAATACTTGATAAGCTCTGCATATATATGAAACTTTGTTTCGGAGTTCTGAGAAAGCTTCCTTAATGTTCCGTATTCCTCCATCCCCCTGTCCTCTGCTATCCTCAAAAAGATTATCCTGTCTATTATCTTCTGTATTGCAAAGTTCAAGTCATAGATTGACAAGTCCTTGTTCCTTAAAGCAATATTGACGGCGAGGTCTTCACGCCAGCTCTCAATCTGCTTCAAAAACTCCTTGTCAACCTCGGATGTGCCCTTCTTCCTCTTCGGGTCCTTTATATACCTGTCAAAGCTTCCTTTGAGTATCGCTTCCTTTGAGAATGTATTCTCTATGAACTCCCAGTGCTTCTCATAGTCATCAGCAGTGCAGTAAAATATCCTCGCATTGGAGGCATTGTCTGTCGCCTTCGGCTTTATCCTTGTGTCATAGACCGCAAACTCGGCAAAGTCCGTGAGTATCGACAATGGCAGTTTTGCAGTATAGGCATACCTTCTCAGCTGATATGAAGCGTCAATGTCATTTTTAATGTCAACAGAGGGTTTCTTCGCCTCAACATAAAACTTTACTGTGCCGCCTATCCTGAAAGCATAGTCGGGCGCCTTCTGCTTCCCCTCTATCATTATCTTGTCTTCTCTTATCACTTCCCTGTAATTCTCGGCATGCCCCTGATTGTTCCTGACATCCCAGCCCAATGCCTCAAAGAACTTGTCTATAAAGTCAGTGCGCGTATTGGATTCATCATATTTCTTACTATGGTAATCTTCCCTGTGTTCTTCAAACTGCTTAACCAGTGAGCTGATTTTTTCAAAATTTTCTGTCAATTTCTCCTCCGATTTATAATCTATCCCTTTTTGTGATTATACCCCTAAGTTTCAAAAAATCAACATCAGCATCTGCATCCGAATTGTAGCTGACTTTACAAGTTTACATGCACAGTCACCTTCTCTACGGGCATGGTATGGGGACTAATGTAACGAAAATTTGACAGAAAATGAAGGATGTTCCACCGTAAATACTTTAAATCTACAACTTAACACTTGGCACAAAGATTGATTAAACAGAAGACAAATGAAAAAATCAAAAATGGAGGTTATTATGAAAAAGCTGATTCTCGTCTCACTTGCACTCGTAATAGTGTGCGCCTCTCTTTATGCGTCACTTCCCGACAAAAACAGAGAAGGAATAGTCATTCCGCCGATTTATGACAATATTGATGACAATTCAATGGAGATTAATTCAATGCCGAGAGAACACCGCGAAGGCATAATTATACCACCCATATATTATGCTGAAGACAATTCAATGGAACTGAATTCTGCTCCTGTCGATTACAGAGAGGGAATCATTGTCCCGCCCATCTATTATGCTGATAATAATTCGGTTGAAATGTTGGCAGAACCTAACAGAAGACGCGGAGGAATTGTAATTCCGCCCTGCCCCAATGACTCAAATGCAAATCATAATCTTATGAAGGCGAATCCGAACAAAAGACGGGGAGGAATAATCATACCTCCCATTAATTGCGATCCTTTCAACAACAGCAAAACAAAAAACACTATAGAGCTGACAAATGTCAATGGAACTGCCAGAGTGAACATGTATGATGTAACAGGTAAGCTTGTTCTTGAGACAGAGGTTTCAAAATATGTTGACGTCAGCAGAGTACCTTCCGGAAAATATATCATGATTGTGACATCCGGCGGTCAGACTGTGGCCGGAAAGGTGACTGTAATCAAATAGACATCCCTCCCAAAACACTCCTTCAACAAAGAGGCCGGCTATGCCGGCCTTCTTTGCTCTATATGGATAGTCAAAACAATCAGTTGAGAATCTCCTCTATTTTGTTGAGAAGAACCGCCGAACGGTATGGCTTCTGGAGAAAACTCACGTTTTCACGGGTAAGAAGTTCGCTTGCATCGCCGTCCTTGGAGAATCCCGACGATATTATGACTTTCACGTTTCTATCGATTTTTCTGAGTTTGAAGAACACCTCTTTTCCGTTCATGTCAGGCATAATCATATCAAGAACAACTGCGTTTATTGTTTTGTGCTCCTTCTTGAAGAATTCTACCGCAGATTTTCCTTGTTGAAATTCAAACACCGTATATCCGCTCTTTCTGAGCACAAATGCGGTGGATTCCCTTATTGTCTTTTCATCGTCTATCACAATGATATTTCCGAATCCGAGTTTGCCGGAGACTCCGACATCTTTCTCAGATTGCAGTTCTTCGCCGCGGAATGCAGGCAGTGTTATGCACACGGAAGTGCCTCTGTTTTCTTCACTGTCGATTCTTATCTTTCCTCCGTGGTTTTTAATTATTCCGTAAACTCCTGCAAGTCCCAGCCCCGTCCCTCTTCCCTTCTCCTTAGTCGTGAAAAAAGGTTCAAAGAGGTGTTTTTTCACTTCTTTTGTCATTCCGGTGCCATTGTCTTCAACTATTAAATCGACAAAACCTGCTTCACAGGAGCAGGTTGTTATGAATTTCATCTCCCCCCCGTCCGGCATTGCGTCCCTTGCATTCAAGGCAAGATTCAAAATTACATTCTCTATCTGTACCGGGTCTCCGTTGATAAACGGATTTTTATCTTCAAGAGAGCTGACTATTTTTATTTTTCTGTCTATCGTCTTTTCAAGAATTGATATCACCTCCATGATTGTCCTGTTGAGGTCAACCGCCACTGTCTGATATTTTCCCTTCCTCGAAAAAGAGAGAAGTTGTTTTGTCAGATTCGCCGCATTCTCCGAAGCGTTTATTATTTTCTTTGCGATTTCCTGTTTTTCAGAGTCATCCATCAGCTTCAAAGATAACATTTCCGCATTTCCGATTATTCCGGCGAGCATATTGTTGAAATCGTGAGCCACACCGCCGGCCAGCTGTCCCAATGCCTCCAGCTTCTGCGACTGATAAAGTTGTTCCTGAAGAACAGAGTTTTTTTCTTCCGCCTCTTTAAGAGATGAGATGTCCTGAACCGAGCCGCTCGCTTCAATGCACCTTCCGTTTTCTTCTCGTTCGCAGATGCCTTTAATAAGGAGTGTTTTATAATCTTTCTGTTTTATTAAAAACCGCAGTTCCAATGAGAGGGGCTCCATCTTTGTAGTCAAATTGTTCAGAGCAATTTCAAAAAGCTTGGAGTCGTCAGGCTTGAGAAAAGCGCCGAGTTCGCTTATGATAAACTTTTCTCCCTTTTTAACTATCCCGAAAAGTTCCAGGATTTCATCAGTATAGATTAATTCACCTGTTAAGAGATCGCACTCCCACCTTGTGATTTTCGAAAGTTTTTGGACTTCGAGAAGCTGGTTTTTCGTCTTTATGAGGTCTTCCTGCGATTTGCGCATCTCTGATATCTTCCATACAGAGTCCATGAGAAGCTGTAACTGCATCACATCCCTGTCGTTATAGTCGGTTTCCTTGTTTGCGACTCCGACAACGGCCTTTATCCTGTCGTTCATAAAGACGGGAATCGTGAGAAACTTTCTTATTGCCACGTGCCCATCGGGACAGCCTTTTTTCAGAGGATTATTCGCGTGGAAATCATTTATCATAATGGTTTTTCTCTGCCTCACCGCTTCGCCCCAGATTCCGGTTTTATCGAGACTGTATTTTGTCTGAGGATTCTTCACTTTGCACTCGTTCATCACCTCTTTCGACCAGGTATTGAGAGTGAATTCTTTCTTCTCCTCGTCATAAAAATATATATATCCAATCCTGCTCTCGGTAAGGTATATTGCCTGTTCAAGAGTGTAATCGAGAAACTCCTGATTGGTCTGCGCTTTGAACTGGGAAATTTTAAGAAGAGCCTCAAGCCTCTGTTCATTCATTCTGTTCTCTTTTTCGAGCTCTTTCCGTGAATCTATGTTGCGCGCGAAACCTATTATCCTCTCAACCCTGCCGTCAGAATCAAAGACCGGATTGAGCATCGTTTCCCAATGGTTTTTGCCTGACTTCATCGGAAGATACTCCTCATAAATAATGGATTTTCGCGCATTCACACACTCTCTATAGCGACTGTTCACCTTAGCCGCCATCAGCGGGGGGAGAATGTCGTCAGGCGATTTTCCCTCGAAATCCGCGCTTCTGACTCCGGTATCCTCTTCATACGCTCTGTTGAGCATTTCGAAGACGAATCTTCCGTCTTCTTTAACGCTCACAAAAAAGACAGCTTCGAGAGTGTTGTTTAATACGTCTTCAAGCGTCTTTCTGCTGTTAACGGTTTCAAGAAATCTTGAAGCGGATGTTGGTTTCATAATTCTCCTTTTTGTAAATCGCTCCGCCGGCTCTGCGTTCTTCTGTTTTCATTTCACTTTGTATTCTCCGTTTATAACATTTTCAAAGACCCGCCTTAGTTCGCTTATCTGAAGAGGCTTTGACACGTAATCATCCATGCCGTTCGAAATACACAATTCTCTGTCTTCTTTCATCGCATGAGCAGTCAATGCGATTATCGGCATTCTTTCACTCTTTATTTTCAGGACATAGGCATTCTGCCTTTTGTTTTTTACATCGACTTCGTATTCTCTGATGATTTTCGTCGTTGTTAAACCATCCATCTGCGGCATCTGCACGTCCATGAGAATCACATCAAATGAATCCGACGACATCTTCTGAAGAACCTCATTTCCATTGCCCGCTATAGTAATTTTATGCCCCATCTTTTCTATCACAAATTTGGCGACTTTTTGATTTACAAGATTGTCTTCGGCTAGAAGAACATTCAGAGATTCTCCGGAGATTTCAAGCGAGCCGCCCTTGATTTCCGTTTCAGTCAAAAGGGTCTTTCTGTTCAGCATGCTCATTATCGCGTCATATAGAGACGACTGCGTGACCGGCTTTGACAGACATGTCTCCGCTCCTGCCGCTCTGCATTCCTTTGTCTCCTCATGGGAAAATGAAGACGAGACCATTATAAAACGAATTTCACTGTCTGCCTGAGACAATTTTCTGATCGCCTCCGTTCCCTTCATATCGGCAAGATTGTAATCGACAAGAGCAAAAGAGTAACTCTCTTTTGTTCTTTTCATGTGTTCAATGGCATCGTCGACCGTAAAAAATCCATCTGACCTGATATTCCAATTTGAAAGTATTTTTGAAAAAATTCTCAGATTTATCGGGTTGTCGTCTATAATAATGAATTTGCGGGATTCTAAATCCGGTATTCTGTCATCGGCAGAACAGCGGGTTGCTGATTCTCCCGCCTTTATAGTGAAGCTGAAGCATGCGCCTCTCCCTCTGCCGTCGTTTTTCGGAAGCGATGACGGACTGGATGCCCATATCTTTCCGTTCAGTTTTTCTACTATGTATTTTGAAATTGTCGTGCCGAGGCCTGTCCCGCCGAAGTTTCTGGTTATGGAGCCGTCCGCCTGTTCAAACGGTTCGAAAATAAGGTCTATTTTTTCCCTGTCTATTCCTATCCCGGTGTCTTCAACATCAAACTGTATGGATACTTCGTCTTTCTCTCTCTCAAGAAGAAATGCACGCAGAAGTATTTCACCCTTAGAAGTGAACTTTACTGCATTTCCGATAAGATTCACGATTATCTGTTTTAGGCGCGTAGGGTCTGATTTAATGAATCTTGGAGTTGTTCTCTCAACATCCGCAATAAGCTCAAGCTTCCTTTTTGATGCCTCTGCCTGCATCGGCTTTAAAGCCATATTGATAAGCTCATATAAATCAAATTCTATCTCTTCAAATACCATCTTTCCCGACTCTATTTTTGAAAAATCAAGAATATCGTTTATCAGAGTCAAAAGCGTTATTGATGACTGTTTAATAATTTTAATGTAATCCGACTGTTCTTCGTCGAGTTTTGTGTCAAGCATAAGCTCTGTCATTCCGATAATGCCGTTCATCGGGGTGCGGATCTCATGGCTCATGTTTGCAAGAAACTCCGATTTCGCCTTTGTCGCGGCCTCTGCCCTCTCTTTGGCCGCCGTCAGCTCCGCCTCCATCTTTTTCTTGGCTGTGATGTCCTCCTTGACTGCGACAAAGTGTTTGATATTGTTTTTTTCATCCCTGATCGGAGATATCAGAGCCATTTCCCAGTAAAGAGAGCCGTCTTTTCTTTTGTTGTGAAACTCACCCCGCCACTCCTCTCCGGAGGTTATCTTGTCCCACAAAATCTTGTAATCCGCGTCTGTTTTGTCTCCGGATTTAAGAATTCTAGGATTCTTTCCGATTGCCTCTTCATACGTATAACCGGAGACGGTTGTGAATTTCGGATTCACGTATTCTATGTTGCCTTCAGTATCCGTCATAACGATTGAAGCCGGACTCTGGCTTACCACATAGGATAGTTTTTTGATCTCTTCGTCCTTCTTGAATTTTTCCGTAATGTCTTCAAAGCTCTCCACCCCGCCTGTTACATTGCCGTCGGAATCGTACAGATTGTCCGCATTTTTGCTGATTGTCCTTTCCACTCCCGACTTCGTCACAATCGAACACACTCTTCCCAACAGAGGTTTTTTTGTTTCACTGCTTAAAAGAGCGCATTTTTCTCTGCACGGTTTGAGCGCGAAAATTCTGCAGTCGTTTCCGAGAAGCTCCTTCTCAGTATAACCGAGTATGTCAAGAGCCCTTTTGTTTATGGAGGTTATTCTCTGCTTCTCATCGACCGTATATATAGCGCTCGGAATGAGATTGTAGATTTTATATAGGTAGTCATTCGCCTCAGCCATTCTCTTCTGAGTGACGCTCATTCTTTCCAGAGTATGCTCAAGCTCTTTCTTTTTATCATTGAGATTTCTCTGCGACATACCCCTAATGATTTCATAAATGAGCGTAAGCAACAAAATCGATGAAAATGTCATGATGAATCTAATTATAGCCTGATTGTGTGTCTCGCTTATTTCAATCGCATGGTTGTGGGAGAGGTCTAAGGCCATTATCATGATCAATGCAAATGATAGAGCCGAACCCTCCAAAATACCAAGCAGAAAGAGAGCCATCATCGGAAAGATGTATAGAAGAAGCCTTGGCATGTACATTATCTCTTCGCTCATTATTGTATAAGTGATGGAAAGGAACATAAAGTAAAGGACAATCCTGGCGAAAAGCTTCACCCTCTTGAAGATCATCAGAAACAGCAGTGAGATAAGGCATACAAGAGTACCTCCCAATGACATCAGAGCCATTCGAAGCGATTCTGCCGCGAAATATTTTACTGCGGACGAGAATGACGATGTCAATCCAATTGCTAGTATAAAATACAGAAAGATAATCTTTCTGTTCTCGAAGAAATCGATTCCGTTAAATTTTTTTTCGCGAACGAGAATATTTCTTTAATTTTCTGCATTTTCATTTCCTGAAATCATTCACGTTTATTTCAAACCCTTTCATTTTTGCATGAAAATTCTGTCTTGCAATCTGCGCAATTTCCGATGCCTTTGTGACATTTCCATTGCAGAATTTCAGAAGCTCGGTTATATACTCCTTCTCATAGTGGTCCATGGTCTCCTTGAGCGACCTGTTTATCGGCATAAGTTCGCTCCTCCCCTGCGTTATCCTTTTGCCGAACATGTATTCCGGAAGGTTTTTCAGCTCTATGTGGCTTTCCGTTGCCAGAGCACAGGAGCTTTCCACTGCATTTTCAAGCTCTCTGACATTTCCGGGCCAGTTGTAGCGCATTATCATATCCAGAGCCCCTTCATGGAATCCTTTAATCTCCTTATTCATCTTCGAAGAATACTTTTTTAAAAAATAATCGCTCAGAAGGAGTATGTCCTCGCGCCTCTCCCTAAGGGGAGGAATGTGTATATTGACAACATTAAGTCTGTAATAGAGATCTTCCCTGAAGAGATTTGAGTTTATCTTCTCGGAGAGATTGGCATTTGTCGCCGATATTATTCTCACATTCGTTTTCATTACCGTAGTGCTTCCCAGTGGAGTAAATTCCTGCGTTTCAAGGACTCTGAGCATCTTTGCCTGGAGAGTAACCGGCATGTCTCCTATCTCATCGAGAAATATAGTCCCGAGATCCGCCGCCTTGAAAAGGCCTATCTTATTCGTATATGCTCCGGTGAATGCGCCTTTGGTAAATCCGAACAGCTCGCTTTCAAGAAGGGTCTCCGGAAGAGAGGAGCAGTTTATAGGGATATAGGGGTTGCTTTTTCTGTTGCCTGTAAAATGAATCGCCTTTGCCACAAGGTCTTTTCCTGTTCCGCTCTCTCCTGTTATAAACACGTTTGAATCTGTTTGGGCTATCTGCTTTATCGTCTTTATGAGGTCCCTTATCGATTTGCTCTTTCCGATTATCCCCTGAAAACTGAATTCCTTTTCAAGCTGTTCCTGAAGATTCCGGTTTCTGAAGAGAAGATTTGACCATGAGAGCGCCTTTTCTATGTTGATAAGAAGCTCCTTAGATTTGAACGGCTTCTTCAGATAGTCAAAAGCTCCTGTCTTTATTGCCTTTACAGCATCATTTATCTCCGCATTACCAGTAATTATTATCACCGGTGTGTCAGGATTGAGCTTTTTTATTTCGGGAAGAAGTTCGAGTCCGCTTCTCCCGGGAAGCTTGACATCGAGAAGTATAAGGTCCGGATGCTCTCTCGAAAGTATCCTGTCCATTGAATCTCCGTCGACAGCCTCAAAGCATGTGTATTCGCTTCTTGTCAGAATCTCTCTCATTGAATCAAGGACCGTTTTGTCATCATCGACGATAAGAATGCTTTTATTCATTTTTCCTCCTCTATATTGAAGCGGCCGGAAGGGTAATTGCAATAAAGCTTCCGTCCTCTACATCTTCCATGCTTATAACACCGCTTGATTCGTTTATGTCAGCCTTCAGCGCGCTCACCGTAAGATTGTCCGATTTGTCGGATTCGTCTCCCTCCGTCAGACCGATTTTTTCAAGCTGGCACGGAAAATCCGTTTTAAACAGGAATCTGACGTTTCCGTTTTCCGATGAGATCTTGATGTCCAGTTTACCGTTTCTTCTCTCTCTGCTTCCGTGAAACAAAAGAAGTATGATTTCAAGGAAAATGTATTTCAGAAGTCCGTGATGGAGCCTCACAGGAGGCAGTTTTTCGTCTATCTTGTACATTATGTTTATGCTGTGATTGATGAAATAATCATGGAGAAGGGGCATGTATTTCATCATTTCCTCATTTATGCTTATCAGTTCGCTCTTTTCGGTCGTTCCGAGCTTCAGCTCCCGGACGGTCGATACAATGGAGATTATTCTTTCTATGTTTGCCTCGATAGCGTCTATCCTTTCAAGAGAATCCCTTGACTGCTGTTTTTCCATTCTCAGCAGATCCAACTGGAGATTAACCGCAGTTATCGGGTTGTTGATCATATGGCTTATGCTTGCAATAAGTTCGCCTGCAATGCTAAGCTTCGCCATCCTGTTCACTTCCTGTTGAATCGCGTTCATCTCCCTTAAAGACATATTGGTGTTTCTTGTGGCAATCACCTTTTCAATTCTCAGAGAGAGTTCTTCTGCAGAAGAATCCGACAGAATAAAATCAACAAGCGGATTGTCCACATCCTCTGACATCCGCCTCACGTCGGACGGACTGTTCAAAAGAACAATTATCGGAAGACGATCCCTGTTGGAAATTTCCAAAAAGCGTTTCTTTGATTTTGAGAAACTCTTGGCATTGAGGATTATAGCGTCGGTCATTACTTCGGTCACGAATTTTTCGAGACTCCCGGTTTCATCTACACTGACGCATCTGTACATGGTATCGCAAGATTTTTTCAAAGCTTCATTCATCGAACCGTCATATAGTATCTGTCTCATATTTTTGCTCCCTCCATTTCGTTTTTAGCTATATAGTTTATCATGTCTATGGACACAATCTCAGAATACAGCTCCGGAGTATAGTAATTGTTCTCGTCTATTTTTTCCGCTATCTCGCAAAACCTCTTTCTGCTCGATTCAAGTTTTCCGCAGAGTTTTTCTATCAATGCAAGATAATACTCTGCAAAGATAAGGTTGGGAGATTCCAGTAGCGCATGCTTTAGGTATTGCTCCGATTTTGCATAGTCGTTTCTGTTGAAATAGTAAGAACCGATAATAAAGTCAAAGTCCGCGTTTTTAACATTGTTCAGCTTCAAAACCCTCTCTGTATACTCAATCTTAAATGAATCGCCCTGCCTGATATATATCAAAAGAAGCAGACGGTAAAGCTCTATGTCAATCTCCCGCGATTCCCTAATAAGGCTGTACAGTATCATCGCCGCTTCCTGATACTTCTTGATTCTGTAGAAATCAAGAGCATCGGAGAAAGTATATGTGCTTTCTTCTGTGATTTCAACCTTCTTCTTTCTTTTTACGAAATAATTGAAATTGTCTGCTTCTTCGGCAACAAAGGAGGTCGCTCCGGAAAGCATCATGTTAATGTCTTTTGTGAAGCAGATTCCGTCAAAGGCAGTAACTCTGTAAATTTCATGGAGAGCAAGGTGCAGGTCTGTTTTTTTGAGATATCTTTGAAAATCGAAGAGAAAGACACAATCAAAAGTATTGTTCTTAAACGCAAGATTGAAGGGATTTGCCGCAGTGACAGAGACCTTTTCGGTCAGATCTTTTCTCACAGTATAGTAATCTATTTTATTGACGAGATAGTGAAGTTCGTTTTCATCCGCATTAAGTACTTCATCGTAACTGAACGAGGGATTTTTAATTTTCTCCGCCATGCCGGACGACCTGGCAAGCATATGGTAGGACCCGTTAACATTATCGCTCTGCTTAAGAATTCTTTCAATTTCAATAAGAGCGCCGTATGAGGATTCGCCGAGGTCGCTTCCGACAAACAGAATTTTCACGTTCACCGGATGTTTTTTAAGAACCTCTTTCATGGCATTTTCGACGAAACTTCTTTCTTTGAAGAGTTCCGAATGCATGCTGTGAATGACCTGAATTATTTTATCGTAATCCGAAACATCGGATATTTTTCCCAAATCGTAAAGGTCGTGTATTCTGACTTCAAGAGCGGGAGTAATCTCGTATCGGTATTCGTTTTTAAGAGTGCTAATGATCATTTCAGGAACGAGTTCCATCGGCACACCCCATTCTTCTAAAAATATTTTTTACTCTCAGAAGCACCTTTTCCGGATCTATCGGCTTTGTTATGTAATCGTCTGCTCCGTAGTGAAGGCCGCGAACTTCACTCTCAGAATCAGACAGCGAGGTGAGAAGAATCACAGGAATCATTTTCATCGAATTTGTCTCTCTGATGCTTTTGAGAAGCTCCAGTCCGCCCATGTCGGGCATATTGACATCCGTTATAACCATCTTGTATTTCTTTCTCTTAATCATCTCATAGGCTGTCCTCCCGTCCTCAGCTTCCCGCACCAGGAATCCTTCGTTCTCAAGAAGTGCGCGTAGAAGGGTTCTTATCGTTTTTGCATCGTCAACTACGAGTATCTCTTTCTCTCCGCCTTCGCTTTCTGCTTCCGGAGTTTTTGTATCGGCTGATTCAAACCTGCCAAAGTCAAGGACCCTCTTTATTTCATCCAGCGTCGTCTCTCCTGACATGACTTTACGTAGTCCGTCCTCAAGGACATTAACATAATCAATTCTTTTCAGATAATCTCCCATATCTTTGTAAGAGACCGATTTTTCAATAAAGTCGCGTATCTTTGTGTCAATTTCAAGTACTCCGAATATGCCGAGAACCCCCTTATAACCTGTAAAACCGCATGCCTCGCACCCCTCCTTTTTTGCCCTCAGGAGCTTGACCGGCTTGTGGGGAAACAGAAGCTTCAAATCGTTCTCTTCCGGTTCATACTCCTCTGCGCACTCCGTGCAGACCCGCCGCACAAGTCTCTGCGCTATTACCACGAGCAGGGCGTCGGCAATCAGATAAGGGGCTATTCCGAGGTCCTTAAGCCTCACGATAGTGGAGAGTTCGTCATTCGTGTGGAGAGTTGAAAGAATAAGATGGCCTGTCATGGCCGCTTTAAAAGCCGTTGAAGCTGTTTCAGAATCTCGTATCTCTCCCAAAAGGACAGTGTTCGGGTCCTGCCTTAGAAGAGTCCTTAGGGCTGATGCGAAGGTCATTCCGTTTTTTGAATCTATCTGCGTCTGATTTATTCCTTTTATCGTGTACTCTATCGGGTCCTCTATTGTAGAAATGTTTTGATGGTTGTAATCCAACTCCTGCAGAAGAGAATATAGAGTCGTAGTTTTACCGCTTCCTGTGGGTCCGGTAACAAGAATTATTCCCTGCGGTTTTCTGCTGTTGCTTCTTATTTTGCCTATGTTTTCTCCTGAAATACCGAGATTTTCAAGGGCAACCGTTATACTGCTCTTATCGAGGATCCTCATTACAACCTTCTCTCCGTTCATTGTGGGTAAAGTTGAAACTCTCAAAGATATATCCTTCTTCGCCGCATATAAGCGTATGTTCCCGTCCTGCGACTTCCTGTTCTGTGTAATATCCATCTTTGCCATAATTTTCACCCTTGAAATCACCATTCTCTCAGTCTTCTTGGGAATCCTGATATGTTCATGCAGAAAACCGTCTATTCTGTATCTGACAAGGAGGCTGGTCTCCTGCGGTTCAAAATGGATATCGGAAGCCCTCATCTTGATTGCGTCCAGAATTATCGCATTAACCAGTCTGACAATAGGTTTCGAGTTTATATCGACTTCGCCTTCAAACTCCCGATCATTCTCTGCGGAGGTTTCTATGAAGTCGTCAGTGATGTCGAATGTTATATTCTCTTTTCCGAAAAGACTCAGAAACATGCTTTCAAGTTCGCTCGTCTTTACAACACCGATAAGTATCTCCATCCCCGTTATGAAGGCGGCTTCAAGTATAAGGTCTGAATTTACAGGGTTGTCTGTCGCCAGAAGAAGCTTCCTTTGGGATATTCCAACGGGAAGAAACCTGTTCTTTCTCATATATGACTGTAAAAAAAGGTTCAGAAGATTTTCAGAAACGGGATTCTCTTCAAACTTTATCAGGGGTATTTTCAACTGCTCACTGAGTGCTGAAGCCAGTTCCTCATCAGTTATTACCCGCTTCTGAAGGAAAATCTCGCCGATTTTTTTGTGTGCCCCATACTGCTCTTTGAGCGCTTCTTCAAGCTCTTTTTGCGTTACGTAATTTTTTGCGACAAGAATCTCGCCGATTCTCTTCATTGTTTTTCTCTCCTTCTTTCCTTTATAAAGGCGCAGAAACCGGAGAAAATGCGTGGGTCAAAGTAACTTCCGCTTTTATTCTCCAGACTCGTCAGAATGGCATTTTCTTTTTCACCTGACCTGTACTTGCTGGTCTCGGAAAGGGTCGAATAAGTAGCGATAAGCTTTAAAATTCGCGCCCCCTCTGGAATCTTGTCACCCTTCAACCCGTGGGGTTTGCCGCTTCCGTCAAAATTTTCATTGATATTCAGAATCGTCTCCTTCAGACCGGAGATATACTCCAGCTCGTCGGAAACTTCTTCGAACCTTTTTGCTGGATCCGAATTGTTTTTAAAATTTACGGATAAAGGAGACCTGAAAATCATATAAAGCATAGCGGCGTATTTTATTCTCTCAGCATTCTCTTTATCCATGCCGAGATATTGGGAAAACTCTCCGGCCATTTTGGAAAAGCCGGCGACTTTCATTTTTTCTTCTCTGTTGCTGCTTCCGAAAATCGAAAGAAAAGCGTTTATTACTCCGGAACGTTCAGTTCCTATTTTTTTGTTTAAAGCCAGCTCAGTGAGTTTCGAGCCTATCTCAATCGAGAGAACTTCTGCGGTTTCAAGGTCTGCCTGGTCAAAGGGATTCTCTCTTTTAAAATACACCAATCCCATTATTTCTCCCTCAAAACCTATGACGGAGGTCATGGACTTTTCTTCAGGGAAGAGGCATCCGAGGCCGTTTTTTGACGGGAAGTAAAAAATAGGCATCTTCTCGTCAATCTTCTCACCTGCTTTGAATTCGCTTGTCTTTGAGCTTACCTCAGAGATAAGTGAATTATCTTTGCTTTTTAGGAAGATATTTACATATGCGGTTTTGAAGATTTTTGAAAGCTCAATATAGGACGCCTCCAACACCTTTTTCTTTGTGTCCTGCGAATAAAGTTTCTTTTGAAAATGCTTAAGCACCATAATCCTCTCAACCATTCTTCTTGCTTCATCGCTCCCTCCTCCGTCACCCTTTAGAGTCAGGAGATTCGCTATCATTCTTCTGTTTTCAAGAAGGGTTCTTCTTCTTGCTTCTGCGCTTTTTATTGCATGTATGACCTGATTGATGTGGAGGGGTTTGGGAATATAGTCAAAAGCTCCGTACTGAAGCGCCTCAATAGCGGTTGCCAATGAAGCGTATGCGGTGACTATGATTATCTGAATGTCCTGCTCATAATCCTTCAGATTTTTCATTACATCGAGGCCTGACATATCGGGAAGGATAATATCGCACAATACTACATCCGGAAAACTCGTCGGAATGAGATTAAAGACACTTGAACCGTCATAAACGGCAGTCGCCTCCCATCTTTCATTGTAATGATTTATTGCATCCCTTAAAGCATTTGCCAAATCCCTGTTGTCATCCACAATCAAAACCTTTGTTTTTTCATCCATAAAACCTCCAATTAGATGAATTATGAGCGATTATTATGCCAACCGTAAGTGTAACGTAATCGGAATGTTATGTTTTTTTGTCAGGTAGAATTTCGCTTTTTAAGAAGACTTGATTTTAATAAAACGCCGTTAAATAGCTTCAAAATATCAACTTATACCCATGTAGCGTTTTTCTTACAGTGTCATGCTTTTATGACATAAGATACTTCAAATCAATTACGTAAGAGAATGAGAGCAGTGCATCTCTCTGTTCAACTCTTTCTTCAAGCAGCGAAGAGAGCGTTGCAATATCTTCAAGAACCGGTATAATTATCTTGGGAAGTTTTTTCCTCGCCTGAATTTCTTTGAACTTAGGCAGGTTGAGAAGAAGATCCTTTAATGACATCTCTGTCATCAGACAAGTTTCATTCATGTCAAAATCATCAGACCTGTTTTCAAGATCGCTTTTGGAAATTATTTTGACATTATGCAATACTTTGTAATTTGCTCCGCTTGCAAGCAGCAATACCCTCTTTTTTGTGTTTTCATCCTCTATGAAATCGCCTATCAAACGTTCGACTTTTCCTATTGAAAGGATTATTCTGTTAAGGTCATCGAAAACAAAGGGTTTTTTCAGCATATACCTTATTCCGATTTCCCTTAACCTTTTGTAAACCATTTCCGTGAATTCATTTGAGGCAATTACCATTACCGCTGTTACATTTTTTTCCTTCAGTTCTCTTATGATTGAAAGTCCGTACTGATCGGGCAGATATAAATCAATTATTATCATATCAAATTGCAAAAGGAATTTATCCTTGAGAAGCTCAAGTCCATTGAAAAACACTTTTGCATTATGCCCTTTGAACACAAGTATCTCTTTGAGTACTCCTGCATATGCTCTGTTGTCATCAAGAATTGCGATTTTCATATTTTCTCCTTTTTGTTGTTTTTATAATGTGCATAATGAATGCCAAGTGTAAATCATCTTCTTTCCGAAGGTTAAGTTCAAAGTTATGACATGGAGTCATTACATTACAACAAAATAATGTCTAAATGAGTTCTGCAATAACTTTTTCGGTCAAATAGGGGCAAATAAAAGAAACCAAGAATCTTGTTTTTAAAGGTTTGATCTGAATTCTTCAATTTGAGTTCACAACGGAACGTCTAAGATTCTATGTGCAAAAGTCTAACACTCGATATAAAGGTTGGTTACGGAATTGTTAAAACATATCCGTTTTTTCATCTGATTTTAAACTATTATATTCCCGTATGTTAAACAATGTTGCTTGAAAAGCAGAAAATTTTGGCTTATAGTTATGAAAAAGGAGATGATATGAATTCAAAAATCCATGAGAAGCTACATTCTGTGAGCGAGTACACTGAAGAACTGATAATCAACTTCAATAAGGAGAGGTGGAATTTCTTCACCAATGCTACGACAGAAAACAGAAAAAGGTACGTGAATGCCATAAATGAATTCACCAGTTATCTATGTTCAAATTCCGACCTGATTCTTGTGCTTGATGAATTTAAAAAATCGCAGTCAAAATTCAAGTCGGAAGAACAGAAGATACTCGGAAGACTGAAAAATCTGCGCAATGTCTATGCGAGCAATTCACAGCTGTCATTCGACTTCATCAACTCACAGATAAACTCGGAGATGATTTACATTGACGACAGAATAGAGTACAACAACAAGGATGCGACAACGAGCCATCTTGCAGACCTTGCGGAGCATGAGACAGCTTTAAAGGATATTATAAATCTGCAGAAGCTCTTCTTTTCCCATGCCTCGAAATATCTTTCTCCTGTTACTGAGACGATAAAACTGAGAAATGAATATTTCAGGGAGCGCGGGTACGAGAATTATCTTGATTATTTCTGCAAATCCTCAGGCACCACCGAAAAGAAACTGAGAATGCTGATAGATAAGGTGGACAAAATGACCATTGACTCTTACAAAAAGATAAAATCATCTCTCGAAGCAACACTTGAAAAGAAGCTTAAGTGCCAGTCCCGGCGCACTCCGGCGTATATTTACGGAGACCCTTTTTTCAGATTCTATCCTGTCCATGTTGACGAAAACGTAAACATGATATTCAAGGGCAAGGACGTTGCCTATGCGAGCAGGAAGTTCTTTGAGCACATGGGCGTATCTCTTGACGAGGTCTTTGAGGTCTCCGACCTTTACATAAGACCTGGCAAGTATCAGGGAAATCTGATAGTGGACATAGACAGGGAATCTGACGTCAGATTCTCTGTCAATTCAAAATCAAATTTCCGCGGGATGTACAACCTTTTACGCACGCTTTCAAAGGTGGTATTCACACTCAACTATGACAAGTCCCTCTCATTCATGCTCCGCACAATACCGGACAGGGGCGTAGCAGAAGGATTCGGAATGTACCTTGCCGATTATGCCTTCCAGTCGGGATTCATTTCAAAGATAATCGCTCAGTATGAGGAGGAGGACGAACAGACGACTGTAAACGTGAGCGATTATATCGTAAACAACAGAATCGTTTATATAAGGTTCTTCCTTGCTCTCGCGGAATTTGAAATCACATTGAACTCGTCAAATGAAGCTGATTATGCATCCCTTTGGATGAAGGCAGTCAAAAAATACCAGCTCATAGAGACTGATACAATCCTTGAAAAGAACGGCTGGGTGATGCTTGATTCAATAATCATAGACCCATTCTCTTCAATTTTCGAACTTGAGGGATTCATAAGAGCCCAGCAGATAGAAAAGCACATACCTGAGAAACAAGCAACTCCGCGCCATATAATGATGCATCTGATCAATAATGTGGTCTCTAAATGCGTTGTTTCGGACTGACTCTTTGTTTGTTGATTCCTGCCGTTATCTTTGCCGACATTGCGTGTGTCTTTGCTTTTGACACCAACCTTATGCCGGACAGAGACACGATAATATCAGCGGGAGATGATTTTGAACTGCCTCTATCTTTCTGCAGAAATTCGTCAATGCTCTTCGCATTCACTCTTTCAGGAAAGAACCTTTATTTTCTCGGACCTTCGGAACATGACAACGCAAAAAAAACAATGTCATTCAGTTTGCGGGAACCCGACCGCGGTTTTATATTTTCCGATTATTACAAAGAAGATTATTTTGTCCCCATGAAGGTTGAATCAGTGCGCTTTATTTCCGAGACATTCGGGTTTAATGACCTTGCGGCCATCTCTTCCGCGTACGAAGAGAATATCCTTCCGGATATCCCTCACAGCATAAACACCTCTGTCCTCAATGATTTCCTGAATTACAGGAACTCTGTTCTTTCGCACGATTTCAATGGCGCTCTGAGTTCGGCAGACAAGATATTCAAAATGTTTCCTGAGGATGAGACATCTTTGTCGTTTTACCTTTATTCGCTGATGAACATGGCTGATTTTTATACTGCAAACGCAAAACTCGACTCTTTTTACAAAGCCAGAGAGAGGAGCGAAATGTACTTCTCGCTGAAAGCCAATCTCTTCGCCATATGGGGCAAATTCGACATAGCCGAGGATTTCATAGAGCGGGGCAGGTTCGAATTTCCGGAGAGCAGAATGCTGTTGACTGATGCCATTAATCTTTATTCTGTGACTGACTCTGCTAAAATGGCAGAGCTTATTGAATTCTACGGCGAAACTCTTAAAATGAAGAGGTAAAGAAGATTATTGACTTGAATATGTTTTTATTATATCATTTGTTGATTATGAGGGATTGTAACAGGAGAGAGATTGTTTAAACTCATCTTCTGGGGGGTCCGCGGTTCTGTACCTTCCCCGGGCAAAGAGACAAGCTACTTCGGCGGCAACACAACCTGCATCACCATAGAGACGAAGGAGACTTTTATAATCGTTGACGGAGGCACAGGCATAAGAAACGTGGGCAATTACGTCGAGGAGAAAGGATTCAGAAATATCCGAATAATATTCACCCATTATCACTGGGACCATCTTCAGGGGCTTCCCTTTTTCGCTCCGATTTTCAATCCGAAGTATCAGATAGACATATTCGGCAAAAGAAACGTCTCAAAGGTATTGTCTATTCAGATGAAGAGGCCGTTTTTCCCTGCAGATTACAAGAATCTTCCCTCAAAGATAAACCATTTGAAGATAAAAAAGAATTTCACTATTGACGACATTGAAGTGAACACAATAGAAAACAACCACCCTTCTGGGTGCGTCGGCCTCAAATTCTCCTATAGAAACAAATCCGTCGTTTTTATGACAGACAATGAGCTCTCAGCTTCAGACCCGGTGACCAAAAGAGCCGGATTTGTGGAGTTTGTAAAAGATTCGGATGTTTTCATACATGATTCCCAGTACACTGAGGAGGAGATAGAAAAGAAGAGGGGCTGGGGCCATTCAACTTTTAAAGAGGTTGTAGCTTTGGCTGACGATGCCGGAACCGGGCAGGCAATATTCACCCATCATGACCCCATGCGGAGCGACGCAATACTCAAGGGAATCGTCGCCGGCGAGACAAAGAGACAAAATAAAGTCAAAGTGTCCGCGGCGAGAGAAAACCTTGAAATTAAAATCCGGTAAATGAAAAGAAATCCGTCGGGCATAGTTTTTTTTGCGGCTGGAGCCACTATAGTGATTTGCGTCATAGGACTCCTTAACATGCACTCATCTTCAAGCGACGGAATCGAGTATGAATTCAGCGACAGAGGTTCCGTGGTATCATACGTTCCATTCGCTTCTCCCGGATATAATGCCAATATACAGATAAACGACACGGTTGTTTCGATAAATAACATTGAATTCAAATCCCTTTTTGACATGAAAAGAAACATGATTGAAAAGACCGGGGCTGGCAAAATCGCAGTTTACGAAATCATTAGAAAAAACGAAACGTTTTTGATTCCTGTTCAGATGGATTATAAATATTCCAGAGATTATATGTTTCTCATGATATTCATTCCGGTGCTTCTCTTCTTTGTGACTACCGTCTTTTATGTGACATTTCCATACCAGTCAAATACCTCTCTGTTGCTATACATTCTGTATCAGCTGATAACGATATTATTCGTTTACTCAAACGTAAACTATCTTTTCATTCCATTCTATTCAATTCTTATCCTTGCGTCTTCTTTTTCTCCGGCAGTCATTCTTTACATCGGACAATCCATGCGAAGAGAGAACAGTCGTCTGAAGGTCATGGCTCCCTCTGTAATCTCCTTTGTTATTTCCATTGTCTGGTTTGGCGGCTATTTGGTCTTTGCCAAATCTCCCACGCAAAAATCATTTGAATTTTTCTTTTCCGTTCTTCGGCTGGTGCAGATAGCTTTTATCGCCTTTATAGCTTTCGGCGTCAAGGAGCTTCTTTCTGTGATTATTTCAAACATAAAAAGAAGCCACAGAATTTACATCTCATACGTGCTTTCATTCCTTCTAATCGGTTTCATTCCCTTTGTTCTGCTCTTTGCGATACCGATGGCAATAGGAAGAAGAGAGATCCTTCCTTTGTGGATCTGCGTCTCATTCATGGCTTTTCCTCTCATGGGACTCATACTCTTCAACAGGGTCCTCCTTAAAATCATTCAAAAAGGAGACTGAATGAAGCGACTGGTTTCTTTTTTGATCTTCGTAGCCTCTATTTTTCTTCTTCTCTTCTCAACATACAAGTCGTCTCTGATTTCAAACGACAAGGCAGTCTATAAATACTGCGGAGAAGAGCTTATAGTTGATTATGTCAATCCGACAAGCAACGCGTACAGGGCAGGGCTCCATATAGCAGACAAAATAGTATCGGTCAACGGCATCGAAATTTACAGCAGACATGTCCTGCACAATATGGTCTTTGACAGAACAAATCCATTCGACACTCTCGTTTACGTGGTGGAGAGGGAAGACGAGCTTATTACCCTGACCATGGCATCCGAAAGGAGATTTTCCCTCTCAGAGCTCATACAGTTTCTTATTTTCGGCATAGCTTACTCCCTTCTGACAATGATATTTTACAATGTCTTTCCCAAATCAAAGACCCACAGGTACCTGTATCTTTTCTTTGTGAGTCTTTCGCTCCTGATGACTCTCTTCAACGTTCCATTCTCTCACAGAATTCTCTATCCTACGATGATGGTTGTTTCAACAGTAATGACTGTCTCCCTTCTCTACTTCACTCAGCACTATCTCTTTGAATTTTCAGTGAAATGGCCTCGTTTGCTATTTCTTCTTTTCACTTTAATTTCATTTGCATTCTGGATTTCAACTTACTGGAGGTGGACTTACAGCATGACTGAAGGGGACTATTCCTCGCTCATAACATCCCTCAGGTTCTTTCAGCTTTCTCTCGCCTCGGCCGCAATATACTCCATTGTCTCCATCTTCATCAAGGTACTCCGTCTATACGTGACAAAGCAGCCCAAGGAATACTTTATAGTCACGTTTCTTATGCTTCTCATACTCATTCTTTATCCTCTTCTATATGCCCTTCCCTTTGCGCTAAGACAGAAGGAGCTTATTCCTTTCTCCGTCTATTTTTACATGTTCCTCATACTCCTCTTCCTTACAGTGCTTTACAGAAAGAGGCTTTCGCGGGTTTTTCTATGAAGGACACCTCTTACATAATTTTCGCCGGCATTCTTTTTGTTCTTCTCTTTGCCGTATTCGGCATAATCCTTTATTTCAACATGTTAAGCGAAGTCAAGATAGATTCCTATTCCGAGGGAGACATTCTGCTCAACAATCTCGTCAATCTTACAGACCATGCTCTTCAGCATATGCTTTATATGGAATCGCCTGTCAACGGAAAAGCTCTCTTCGTCAGCAATGAGCATTTTATAAAAATGGCGGGAGGCGAAGAAAGTGTCTTGTTTTTAAACCAGGATGTTTCTGACATTTTCATAGCCGACTCATTCTGGGCTGTTCAAGAGAATGAGAAAATCCATATAGTATCCTCCGAACATATCGAGAGAGAGCATCCTTTTCTAAGCTCTTCGGACATGAACATTTCAATACTCGGCTATAACTCCAAGAACGGAATACCCGCAGAGATCCTCTCAAAAATCGAAATGAGCGTAAAAGAGAACCGATCATACGGATTCTTCGAGACAAAGAAATACCTTGTCAATTACAGGTCATCAACAGCTCCGAGACAGAAACATAAATTCACCCTTATTTACTACAGACTTAAATCTGAGACATTGAGCCATATCAATGACACCACTATAATGTTCGTTGTTCTTTTGATTCTTGCCGTCATCATAATCGCCATATTCATTATATTCTATATAAACGCGGTGGCGAATCTTGTTATGCTTGAAGAGAGAAAGAAAAAGGAGATAGAACTTTTAAGGTTTAACAGAATGCTCACAATGGAGCGGCTCAGCGAATCAATAGTGCACAACATAAACAATCCCCTGACAAACGTCAAAGGATATCTTCAAATTATGCTTTCGAAA
>JAQVDU010000095.1 GCA_028698175.1 bacterium
GGGTGGTTCTTCTGAATGAAGTCGATTTCGGATGCGTTATTGAAGATGACAAGGCAATCAACACGGACAAACTTCTGATAATTTCAAACGAAGACACGCTCTCTGAAAGCGAGTACACTTTCCTCAACAATAAAAAAGAGAACAGCCTGCCGGTCAAATTCAGCAGAGAGTATGAAAACGGCACTTTCAACGTTCTGATCGAGGCTGAAGATGTATTCGGCAACAGGTCGTCAAAGAGCCTTTCCTTCATAGTTTCGAATCAATTCAAGGTGATACGCCTCGCCAATTTTCCGAATCCGGTTAGGGGAAATCTCACTAAAATAGTGTGCGAATTCTCAAAAATTCCTGAAAGCGCGGTTTTGAGGATATACTCTTCCAGCGGCGCACTGATAAAAATTGTTCCTCTCACCCCCCTTGAGGACGCAAGATTCTTCTGCGATCTAGACGTATCGGCTTTTGCTAACGCCACCTACTTTTACTCAGTTACCGGAAAGCTTGGAAACGAAACAGTAAAATCAAACATTCAGAAAATGAGCGTTCTAAAATGAAAAAAACATTTTTAGCGGTGATAATAGCTGCCGTTTTTGCTTTGAATCTCCCTGCCGAATATGCCGAGAGTTTTCTCTCTCTTAACGTTTCACCTTTCGGAGAAGGAGCAAGGGGATTCATCGTTGCTTTTGCAGACGAGTATAATCCTATGTTTTACTTTAATCCGGCAAATTCATCCACGTCGGAAAATTCAAAATTATTTTTAAACTATGAACATAAATTTCTATATTCAAATAATTCTCACTACAATTCAGTTGCAATCGTTATGCCCTCGGTGAACTCGATGCGCTTCGGAATCGGATACGTCAATCAGCTTATTTCATCCATTCCGATTTATCCGGAATATTCAGACACGGTTTCATTTGAACCGCAAGGATTTTTTTCCGATAATGCGAACTGCATACTCATCAATGCTTCATACATATATTATGACGAACCTTTGGACAGATTCTCTTTATCCGCCGGGCTGAATATAAAACCTCTCTTTCACACAATTCATGAAAACTCAGGCATAGGCGCAGGCATAGACGCAGGAATTAATGCTGTTTATTTTCTGCCTTATTCTTCATCAGGCAGTTTATCGAAGCTCTCTTTAGGCATTGCCATTACGGATGTAGGCGGCACGAAAATAAAGTGGGATACGGATTCAAATACTGTCGATATAAGAGAGATGCAATTCAAAACCGGGTTTTCATTCGCGGCGGACGTGAAATCAATCAATTCCGAATTTTTCTTTGAAACCGGCTGGCATAGCGAGGATAACGGTAAAATAGGAGCTTCCGTTATCTACAGATACAACAAAACGTCAGGAATTTTCTGCGGAATGACTCACTTGACGAGCGCGATTGAGACACAGCAGGAGAGGTCTTACGGAGCCGGCTGTTTTATAGACGTCTTAGGTCTGGGAATATACTATTCGATGTCGACCGGAGAGCTCTCGCTGAGCCACTCTGTCGGAGCAAGATACAGGATATGAGCGACCAGTTTCTTCAACTCGCAGAAAACTGCAGTTATATTGCCGTAACTGCAATCCAACATGAAGGCATAATTCATCTTATAGATAAATTAAAGAAGGAATACATAGCTGAAGGATTTGAAGATTTTGATTTTGTAGAAATATTCGGAGACACCACAACGACAGAGGATGCAGTAAGCAGGTCAATGGCGCCGCCTATGGTTTCAAAGAGAAAGCTGATAGTTCTGAAAAACCCGGAATTTCTTTCAAAAAACGCGGCAGAGGAGATAGACAGAACTTTTGCCTCTTTCGACAAATCTTCCATTGCCATTATAGTATGCATTGATGAATTCGCCGGTTCGATGAAGAATGTAACGAGAAGCGCGGAAGAAAGGTTCCCCTCTGCCAAAATCTACCAGCACACAGTTCAGAGATCAGGCGCAAGGGAAGAGATGCGCAAATTCATCAAAGACAGAAAGATGCAGATACCTGACAAAACCGCTGAAATTCTTCTTGAGAGATGCGGCGGCAATATAAACAATGTTCTCAATATTCTCAATATGAGATATATTTCCGGAGAAGAGTCTGTATCCGACTTTGACGTGGAATCTCTCGTTGACGTTGATTTTTCTCAGAATCTTCAGTACAAAGTGTCTGACAATTTTTTCAGGCGCGACAGAAAAAATACGATGGAAGCTCTTGATAAGGTTATCAAATGGAATGTGATGAATATTGACGGAATAGTTCTTCTTTTGATGCGTGAGATCGAGAAGGTGAGAAATCCATTCAGAAATGACAGCGGGTTCTCAAACAATGAAGCAAAAAAATGGAAGGAGAGGGAGCTTGATGCGGCATTTGAAAACTTTTACGCTCTTTTGAGGGACCTGCGCACATACTCCGGAGCTTATTCGGAGATGCTTCTCCGGCAGTGCATAATTAATATTTTTGAAAGGGGGTAACATGGAGGCAGAAAAGCTCTTGGCTATGAAAGAAAGCGTCAGCGAAAAGCTGAAAAAGCTTGAGGCGATGAAACCCCAGATCAGAGAAGCTGTATATCTGAAAATCAAAAAGGAATATGAACAACAGGCAAATGAGATAGCGGAAAAACTTGAAAAGGAGAAGGGATACCTTCTGGAAGAAATAAAGAAACTGAAAGAAGAGGAGTCAATCCTGCTGTCAAAGATGGAGAATTACGAAATTGAAAAGGAAGAGCTGAATGTCAGATTCACTTTGAATGAATTTACGGAAGAGGAGCATCTGCAGAAAAAGAATCTTCTGGACAGGGAGATAAATGACGCGGCATTGATAATTCAGACAATAAAGGAGAAACGCCGCGCTTTCGAAAAGACAACAGGACTTGAAGAAACGACAGAAAATTCAAAGACAAAGAGCGCAGAGGAAGAATCGGAGAAGAGCATAGGCAGTGATGATGGTTTAAACAGAGCAAAGCAGGAACCCGTATTGGTCCCGTCTGAACAGGAATTGCCGATAGAGCTTCAAACATTTGATTCGGCGATTCCCGATACTGCCAATATTCCGCCGGCAGAGGCAGATCCGAATGCCTTCAAAGAGATAACAATCGAAGAGAAGATACCGGAAGCGAAAGAATCGTCGATAGACAATATTATCTCAACCGATATCCTAAAGGACGAGACATTCTCTCTCGGAGAGGACGTGAATAAGGACGAGAAGCTGGTGAATGAGAATCCCCTTGAAGGTGAAAAAGGAAAGAAAGACGACGATCTGTCGGAATTCGCCAAAATGCTCGACAATCAAGTAGAACCGCTGGGAACTCTTACAACGGAACAGAGTCAGGAAAACATAGAAGGTCTGACTTGCCCTAAGTGCGGCCACTTGAATAAATCCGATTTGTTTAACTGTGAAAAGTGCGGCGCAGAATTGCTGTGAATGAGTCTTAAAAAAGCCACTCTCTTTACCTTCTCAAATTACATTTCGCTGTTTTCGGCACTGTTTCAAGGACTTATCACCGCCGCAATCCTTTCGACTGAATCAATGGGTTCATATTCGCAGATAAGGATAACCGTTTCATACATGATGTTCTTAAACCCGGGGATAATAAACGGACTGACAATGGTTATGCCCGGAGAGAATCATGCGGAGAGGCAATCCTTCGCCTCTGCGGCGTTGACATTCTCTTTTCTTCTATCCCTCTTTTCGATCACATGGATTTTTCCGGCATATATCTTCACAAAAAATTACTTATGGCTATATGCCGGGGGGGTCTTTGCGTTTTCATCCGCAAAGGAGACCCTTGCATTCTCCCTCCGCAGCATGGAGATGTTCGGCAGATACTCCGCAATAAACGCTGTTTCAGCTCTCTCTCAGGCTCTTTTAACAATCTTTTTCGCTTGGATTTGGGGTCTCAAGGGAGCTCTCTTCGGCCTTCTCTCCTCTTCGGCTCTCTCTCTGCTCTTTTCTGTCCTGATGACGCCGTTCCCTCTGGAGATAAAAATAATACCCTCAAAGCTGAGAATTCTCTTTGCCAGGGGAAAAACGATATATATAAACGGCGCATACTCTCTCATACTCTCCACCTTTGAAAGGTTCTTTCTCTCATTCGCTGTAGAAAAATCCCTATTTGCAGTCTATTCGGTCGGAGCTTTCTTCCTTTCGTTTTTTGACATGCTTTCAACGTCTATGACTCAGTACCTTACCCCGAAGATGGTAAGGGAGAGGGAATCATTCGACCAAAACAGAATGCGCGGCGCAGTGAGAATGGTTCTGTTTTCCTCTTCTCTTCTGATGATTCTCTCAATGGTCATGCTTAAATACCTTGTGCCACTCTTTCTCGCAAAATACTCGCAGTCCGTCAAAATAGCCTCCGTGCTTGCAGTGACCTCTCTTTACCAGATTTATTTCGGAATAATGTACGCAAAGTACCTCTCAGAGAACAAACTCGCCAGGTATTTCCCGATACAGACGGTTGGAGCGGCAATCACAGCACTATCCGTCATACTCTTCTTTTTCAGCGGAAAAAAGAACGACCTCATGCTCTTCTCTTACATGATACTTTCGGTAAGGACTGTATACTTTCTCTCTGCAGTTCTCTACTTCAGACGCACAATGAAGATAAACCTCGCCTCTTTGGGTTCGTTCTCATTCCTGGCAGTTTGCGCTTTGCTGTTCATAGCCCTGCCTCATCTTAACAAAGGTTGGACGGCGATACTTTGTCTTCTGGCTTCGCTGCCTCCTCTCTTTGTCACCGCGAGGTTTTTAAAATGGATATGACGAGAAATCTGTCGATAGTCGTTGTCTTTTATTCGCAAAGTGGAGCAGAGTCATTTGCAAAGAATAATCTGGCGTCAATAGAAGAATCCGGAATTGAAACTGTGATAATTGAGAACGGAGAGGAAAAGAAGAAACTTCTCTTTCCTAAGAATGTAAAGTATATAGTGGCCGGAGAAAACTTGGGATACGGCGCTGCCGCAAACAGAGGTATAGATGAGACCTCATCTGAATATGTACTTCTCATGAATGATGATGTAATCATTACTTCCGAGTTTCTTGAAAAACTAATCGAAAGAACAGAGTTTTACAGGGAAAACCGCTTCAGAATTGTCGGTTTTAGGGTTTTTTCCGAAAAATCAAAAAGAACAGGCATTCATATCGCCCCCTATTCGCCGTTTATAATCCTGTATCATTTTTCCCCTCTGCCGAACATTCTTTCCTTCTTTTCACAGTCTAACGGATACGTCGGAGCTTTCGAAGGATTGCGCTCGAAATTTTCCTCAAAGGAGGTTTACGGAGTGAACGGGTCTGTAATGCTCCTTGACAGGAAATTTTTTGTGGATGTAGGAGGATTTGATAAAGACTATTTTCTGACATATGAAGAGACCGACCTCTTCCTGAGGACAATGAAGAGAAAGGGAAGAATCTACTATGATTCCTCGATAAATGTGAATCATATGCACTCACTCACTGCGGGCGAGGAATCTCTCGGTTACTCTTTCATGTCAATGAGGATATTTCTGAAAAAACATTACGGTTCTGCAGCGGCAAATTTTGTAGCTATATGGATATTCTTCTTTCTTATGGTAAAGAGATTCGTATTTTTTAAAAGCGGAGGGAGGGTTTTTGAACATTTTAAAAAATCGATTTAGCGCAGTTTCCCTTACACTAGTGGTGCTTTATTTCGGAGTTACAGCAGTTATGGCCATTCTTCTTAATAAGCCTGCCATAATGCTATATTTTGCCGTATATCTTTTTCTTATGTCATTTATGCTCTTTTCAAACAAGACGGTCTCCCTTCTTGTTTTTCTCTCATTCTACGGAATTGTTAACCGCATGATCTTCTTTTTTACGGGAGGGTTTGCCTACTCTCTGCTCTTTCCGATTCCGCTTTTTGTATTTCTTTCAAACATTGACGATTCATCTGATAGAGCGAAGAGACTCTCGCCTTCTTCGGCGCAGATATCGATTCTCTACATTGTTCTTACTCTATACTCTGCGGCAATGGGGGCATCCTCGTCAATTCTCTCCTCGTCAGTCGCCGCAGCCGCATACATCTCTCCTCTTCTCCTCGCCTCGGCAATCAGGATAGAGAGAGGCGACATTGAGCGAACGCTTCTTATAGTCATTCCTGCGGGGGTTTTTCTCTTTGCCCTGCAGTTTTTCGGAATATACTTTCCCTTCGACAGATATTACATTTCAAAGGTTTCCTCCTATGATTTCACATCGCTGTTGCTAGGAAGCCATAACAGGCCATTCTCGACATTCTCATCTCCGGAGGAGCTCTCCGCATTCCTGTCATTCTCCGCTTTCTTTTCAGTTTTTTCGAAGAGGGACATAATGAAGGTCTTTGCCATTGCATCCCTTATATCTCTTCTCCTTCTTTCTGCGAGGAGCGCCATTTTCATACTTCTCCTTGCGGGAATATTTTTCATGGCAAGGAAGAGAATGGTTATGCAGATTGCGATTCTCGCATCTCTCGGCATAATGTGCGTGATATCAGCCAATGTTTTTGTAAAGGATTATACGATTTACAGGACAGATCCAAAGGGTGTCGCCATAGTAAAGCACACTCTTGAGCCGTTCAGGAATCCCCTCGGTTCATACTCTATGGTTAAAAGAACGGAATCACTGAAAAATCTTGCCTCAGACATTAGGAAGAATCCATTCGGAACGGGGCTCTCGCACGCAGAGACATTGACAAAGTCAAGTAAGGACGAATACCCGTCAGAATCATCGGCAATCAAGCTTGTAAAATCAGGCGGAATATTCTTCCTAGCACTAGTAATAGTTCTTTCCATATATTCGATAGGAAGAGCTTTCAGAAGCGAAGATTCGGACAAAGGAGCGCTTATAATATTCTTTCTCTCTCTCTTTCTCTTCATGAATGGCATGACAATGCACTTGATGTCCTTTATTTTATCAGGAACTCTATTCCTTTCT
>JAQVDU010000013.1 GCA_028698175.1 bacterium
AGATGGGAGTATAAAACCCAAAACTGGGCTTTAAACTCCAAAGAACAGCTTTATTGCGGCAACCCGGGTTCTTATTTGAATGACATGGATGACACTATTGTGTCGCATGACTTTTACATTTACCCCGGCTCAGTCTGCTCAATCTATATAGAGGCATATCTGCCCTCTCTCGAATTCATAGGGAGCGAACCTGTATTTGACCTTGACGGACTATTCATAAAAAGAATAGATCAGGATAAAGACACTGTTCTTCTTGAATTCATAAGCTCGGGAGGAGCTCTGAAGTCCGTCCAGTCGATGAAAATAGAGGGTTGGCGTCAGTACGTATTTAATGAATCCGCGCCGGTTAAGTCGAAAATTTTTCTGAATTTCATATCTGACAGCGTAATTACAGATTCCGGAGTGTTTATTGAAAGCATAAAAGTAAAACCGCAATTTTATTATGCCGAGTCAACCTATATCACCAGGGATGATAAAAATATCATAGGAAAAGACATTGTAAAATACGCTCTTTCAGGCGTCACCGGGCAAATCACTGCCGAGATAATATCTATTGACGGAAGGATTATAAAAAGGTATAACTTTAACGAAACCGCGAGCGCATCATTGTCATTTGAAAATCTGCCGAGCGGGGTTTACTTTGTCTTGTTCAGAGCCGGAAGGATGGCATTCAAGGACAAACTGATAATATTAAAATAATATGAAACAAAAAATAAGAAACTATTTCTTTGCGGGATTGATAGCGGTTGTGCCGATTTCGGTGACCGTTTTTCTCATCTTCTTCATTACAGAGCAGCTTGGAGGATTATGGAATTTCATTTTTAAAATGATTCCGGTAGTGAAAAATTTTCCGGAGCCTCTCCTAAACGTTATCGGAATAATCCTCTTTCTCGTGCTTATCATGATACTTGGCTATCTTGTTCAGCATTATTTCGGGAAGGCAATGATGAAGCGGCTTGAGAAGCTTTTCATGACGATACCCTTTATAAAGAGCATTTATTCTCCCGCAAGAGAAATTACCAACACGCTCTTTCAGAACAAAACGTCTTTTCAAAAGGTTGTTTTCATCGAATATCTGCATAAAGACCAGTACACAATGGCATTTGTGACAAATGAACAGCTGTGGAAAATAAATGACAAAGATTCAGTGGCGCTCTTCGTGCCCACCTCTCCGAATCCGACCAGCGGTTTCTTTGCCGTCGTGCCCAAGGATGAAGTCATTGAAACAGACCTCTCCGTTGAAGAGGCTCTTAAAATAATCATATCAAGCGGAATGATAAATACAAAAGAGGTTAAGATAAATGATAGAAAAAATTAGGCAATTCATAAAAAACATGTCTAAGAAGGATTTTAATTCCAAGGAAGCCTTTCTAAAGGAAATGATCAATGAAACAGACGAGAAGAGCGAAATATCAGAGGACGAAAAGGACCTTGTGGAATCGATTTTCGAACTTGAGGAGACATCTATATCAGAAATAATGATTCCCAGGGTGGATATTCACACGGTCTCTTTTGACGCGACAATCAGGGACGTTATTGAGCTCATAAACAAAACAGGAAAATCAAGAATTCTGGTGTATCAGAACAAAGTTGACAATATTGCGGGAATAATCTACGCCAAGGATATTCTGCGATTCTTTGATTATGAGGGAGACATGCGCGCGATAGAGATAGTAAGGCCTCCCTACTTTGTGCCTGAGACAAAGTCGGTCCTCTCCTCTCTCAGAGAGTTCCAGAAGAACAGAATCTCGATTGCAGTTGTGATAGACGAATACGGAGGAGTTGCCGGCCTTGTTACGATGGAGGACATCATTGAGGAGATAGTGGGAGAGCTGCAGGATGAACTTGACAAGGAAGAGGTTGATTACAAACAGGTTTCGGACAACACCTATCTGGTAAGCGGGAAAATGAATATTGACGATTTTAATGAAGCTTTAAGCACGTCTTATGAGAGCGAGGACGTCAACACTATAGGGGGGCTCGTAATTTCAAAACTGGAGCATCTTCCCAGAAGAAATGAAGTGATATCAATTGATTCGTTGGATTTCAAGATACTTGAAATCCACAAACACAGGATAAACAGGCTTCTCGTCAAGGATACAAGAGGGGAAAGAAGAGTTTGAAGGATTTTGTTCATCTTCATCTTCACACGGAATATTCGCTTCTTGACGGAGCCATAAACCTTGACAAGCTCATGTCAAGAGCGAAAGAGCTTGACATGAACTGCCTCTCCATAACAGACCACGGAAATCTTTTCGGAGCGCTGGAGTTTTATGAAAGATGCGTGAAATCAGAAATAAAACCGATAATCGGGCAGGAATTTTATATAGTGAACTCTCTTGAAAACGACAAAAACGGAAAGCAGGAGGGATACAACCATCTCCTTCTGCTTGCAGAGAACGAAACAGGCTATAAAAATCTCATGAAACTCTCCTCATTCGGATATACGAAAGGCCTTAAATTCAGACCGAGAATAGACAAATCTCTGCTGAGAAGCCACTTTAAGGGGATAATCTGCTTGTCAGCATGCAGAAAGGGAGAAGTCCAGCAGAAAATCCTTGAATACGGATATGAAGAGGCCAAAAAGAGCGCAGAAGAGCTTATGAATATTTTCGGCAGGGAGAATTTTTACCTTGAGTTGATGCGCATCGGGATGGTTGACGACGAGAGAATAATAGACAATCAGAAAAAAATCGCCAAGGAGCTTTCAATAGGGTGCGTGGCTACGAATGACGTGCATTATCTGCTGAAAGAGGACAGCGAAATGCAGGACGTTCTTCTGTGTCTTCAGACAGGCAGCACTCTGAACGATGAAAAACGTCTCAGATTTTCTTCAAAAGAGTTTTACCTGAAATCAAAGGAAGAAATGTTCAAGCTGTTTGAAGATACGCCGGAAGCAATAGAAAACACAAGGAAAATAGCAGACAGGTGCAATCTGAAAATTAACATTGAAGAAAAGGATTTCAGAATGCCCAGAGTTGAAATTCCTGAAAAATACTCAAACGAAGTATCATATCTGGAAGAGGTGATAAACGAGGGCCTGAAAAAGCGTTTCGGAGATAACCCGCAGAGAGAAATCACTGAAAGGATAGATTTCGAACTGTCTGTCGTTAAAAAAATGAATTACGCCGGTTATTTTATAATTATTTACAACCTTGTTCAAACTGCAATTGCCAACAATATCCCCGTTGGCCCCGGAAGGGGCTCTGCTCCGGGTTCCTTGATTCTATATCTCCTCGGAGTGACGAAGGTCAACCCGCTTGAATACGGTTTGTTGTTTGAAAGATTCCTCAATCCGGACAGGGTCTCAATGCCTGACGTGGACATAGATATCTCAAATAAGGACAGGGACAGGCTCTTGAAGCTTCTCATTGAAGAATACGGAACGGAAAACGTAGCTCAGATCGCGGCATTCAACAACCTCAAATCGAGGCAGGTTTTTACGGACGTTGCAAGAGTATTCTCTCTTCCGCCGTCTGACGTCAAGCAGATAACAAAGAATCTGCCGGCGACAGAATCTCTTGCCGCAGGAAGAGAGGCAATGACTAACTGGTCTGAGCTCACTCTAAACAACCCGGTTTATGAGAAGGTCCTCAATATGGCAATGTCTCTTGAGCAGAACAAGAGGCATGTGTCAAAACATGCCGCGGGGGTTGTGATAACTCCAGGCCCTCTGACTGACTATGTTCCAGTGTGGAAGGCAAATGACAGCGACAATAACGTAATCACGCAATTTGAAAAAAAATGCATTGAAAAAATCGGTCTGGTCAAAATAGACGTTCTAGGGCTGACAACATTATCAGCCATAGCAGAGGCTGTAGAACAGATAAAAAACAAGGGAATCGAGTTTGATATAGACAAGCTTCCCCTGGACGACAAAGAGACCTACAAGCTTCTTCAAAGCGCACAGACAGCAGGCGTCTTTCAGCTGGAAAGCTCCGGCATGAAGGACCTTCTAAGAAGGTATAAGCCCGACCAGTTCAAGGACATAATCAATATTATCGCTTTCTACAGACCCGGTCCGATGGGGGCGGAGCAGAAGGAATCTATTCTCAAGAGAAGACACAAGCTTGAAGAGACAACCTACATGCATAAGAAGCTTGAGCCGATACTTAAGGACACGTACGGTCATATGATATATCAGGAACAGGTTATGCAGATAGCAAACGTCATAGGCGGTTTCAAAGTCTCCGAAGCTGACACCCTCCGGAAGGCAATGAGCAATAAAAATGAAAAGATAATGGACAAATACCAGCCTAAATTCATAGAGGGAGCGCTGAAAGAGGGAATGAAGAAGGAAGAGGCTTACGAACTGTATGACAAAATAGCGCAGTTCGCAGGCTACGGATTCAATAAATCTCACGCTACTGCTTATGCCATGCTTTCATACTATACTGCATATCTGAAGACCCACCATCCTCTGGAATTCATGAGCTCAATAATAAACGCGTATCTTGGAAACATAAAGGATGTAGTTCTCTTCATTGAAGAAGCAAAGAGCATGAACATACCGATACTGCCTCCCGACATAAACAAATCGGATTTCAAGGTGACAGTCGAGGGCGATTCTCTGAGACTTGGTCTTGGAGTCATTAAAAACGTCGGCGAAAATGCAGTCAAAGAGATTATTAGCAACAGAAAGCAGGCATCCTTTCAGAACATTCATGATTTTCTAGTGAACAGCATGTCCGGAGCAGTCAACAAAAAATGCATAGAATCTCTGATAAAGGCGGGTGCATTCGATTCACTTGGAACACCGCGGGACACCCTGTTCGAAAATCTGGAAATACTTATGCAGTCGGCTCAATCGAAAAACAGAGACCATGAAAACGGAATGATAAGCCTTTTCGGCGAATCGGACGGTTCCGAGTGGAAAAATCTCCTTGTTTCGGCAAAGACGTGGGATAAAGAGACTCTTCTTAACAATGAAAGAGAAGTGCTGGAGTTTTATCTTTCCGGTCATCCTCTGGAAAAGGAGAAAGAATTATACATATCCATAATGTCTCAGTCGATGGAGCAGATTCTTGAGCTTCAGACTGACGCGCCGGTGACAGTGGTGGGAATCATAACACAAGTCTCAAAGAAAAAGGCAAAGAGCGGCAAAATGTACGCAAATTTCAAAATTTTTACACTTGAAGGCGATATTGAAGTGATGATGTTCAATAAAACGTACGACGAGCATATTAAGCTTGTTGAGACTGATGCTGTTGTTGTAGTCAACGGCAAAATATCGAAGTCGGACAAGGACACGGTCAATAAAATCTTTGCGGATAACGTAATGCTCCTTCAGCAGATGAAAGATAAAATCGAAGGCATAGAGGTCTCAACTTCACTCGAAGATTTGAACGAAGACGGAATGTCGATGCTGAAATCTCTTCTGGAAGTTCAAAACGGAACAAACTCCCTATACTTCAAACTCAGAAGAGATGAAGACACTATCAGGATAAAATCGACAAAATACAGAATTCCTGCCAATAATGAAATATTCAGGCGGCTTCAGGAGATATTCGGACAGGAAAACGTGAAATATACATTCAGGAGGTAGGTTTGAAAAAAGCATTGATGTTTGTCTTCTTTCTGTCAACACTTGCGCTGTGGAGTTACCCGCTTTACAACTTTGAAACGATAAAAAATCCGACCACTCACATTATCCCTCCCAAAACATACAATATTTCATTTGAGATGCTGCCGGTCGGAGGCATGGGATTTTCAGCCAATATTTCCCTTTTTCCAAGAGTGATGTTCGGATTGTCCTACTCTGCGACGGAAATCATATCTTACAATGTTCCCGTATTCAGCAAGTATCCAGGTTTTCTTGTGAAAGTCGTCATTGTCGAAGAGGAAGATTATGTTCCCGCAGTGGCATTCGGTCTTCAGTCTCAGGGGTATGGAGATTATTCGACCGCAGATTCAAGATTCAGCATCAAATCAAAGGGTTTTTACGCTAACGTCTCAAAGATCATGTATCCCCCGATAGGCGAATTTCTGATAGGCGGAGGAATGAACTATTCCATTTTCGAGAACAACATCGAAAAAATGGTCGATTTTTTTGCGCAGGCCGAATACTATCTTACGGATAATGTGGGGTTTTTGATAGAGTATTCTCTCGGGCTTGATGACAATGACGGAACTTACGGAAGAGGGGTCGGATATCTCAATGCGGGAATGAAATGGATATATGAGGAGAAGCTTGGAATAGAAATTGATTTCATCGATTTGATCAAGAATAACGATGACAACCGGACCGTAGGAAGGGGAGTGAAAATCTCCTATACGGACTTCTTTTGAGGCGGGAATGAAAGCCGATATAGTTGTCGGACTTCAGTGGGGGGACGAAGGAAAGGGAAAGATAGTCGACTATCTTTCAAAAAACGCCGAATGTGTCGTGAGATATCAGGGCGGCGCAAATGCCGGACACACGATAATTCTCGGCACAAAGAAAATCGTCCTTCACCTGATACCTTCAGGAATTGTCAGAGGCAAACTATCTCTTATTGGAAACGGAGTTGTGGTTGACTTGGACGAACTGATTGAAGAGATAGACCATCTCGAAGAGATGGGAATTTCAACCGACAAACTCAGAATTTCATCAAGGGCGCACATCCTCTTTGATTTTCACAAAGAGCTGGATAAGGCGTCAGAGGCCGCAAAAGGAAAACTAAGCATAGGAACTACAAAATCCGGAATAGGACCTTGTTACGTGGACAAATACGACAGGGCAGGAATAAGAGCCGGAGACCTTCTGGATGAAAATATTCTGAGAGAGAAAATCAAAAATTACGTTTCTTTTTTCAATACGACAAAAGCGCCTGTTTATCACGTCAAAAAAATAGATGAAAAGATTCTTCTTAAAGCCACTCTTGAAAAGGCGAAGAAAATAAAAAACAGAATCGTCAATACGCATGAATTTGCGGAAAAACTCATAAGAGAGAGAAAGAGAATCTTGTTCGAGGGAGCCCAGGCGGCTATGCTGGATATTGATTTTGGAACATATCCATACGTTACGTCATCGCATCCGATTTCACTCTACTCATTCGCGGGAAGCGGAATACCGCCTTTCTTTGATTTTAATGTTATCGGAATAACGAAGGCGTACGCCACAAGAGTGGGAAACGGGCCATTCCCGACAAAAATGGATGACAAAACAGAGAACCTTATCAGGGAGAGAGGCGGAGAGTACGGCGCCACAACGGGAAGAAGCAGAGACTGCGGATGGCTCGACCTCTTTGCATTGAGATATTCAGCGTTTCTCAACAGAACAAACGAGATAATCATAACCAAGCTTGACATACTCGCGGGAGTAAAAACCCTTAAAGTGTGCACCGGTTACAGTTACAGAGGAAAGCTACTTAAAGGATATCCGGACTCAATCAAGGTGTTATGCGAAGCAAAACCCGTTTACAGGGAAATATGCGGATGGACTGAAAAAGATATAACTGAGCTGAAAAAAAACAAAATATGCAGAAGCATAAGGAATTTCATATTGCTCATAGAAAAAGAGACTGATACGAAAGTCACCTATGTCGCCGCAGGTCCTGAAAGAAATGACATCCTTAAATTGAGGAAAATATGATTCTTCTGACTCTTCTTATAATTCTGTCATACATTCCGGTTCACCCGTTCATGTCAGACAAAAACTCGGCGTACGAAGAGTATTTGTGGTATCAGGGCGTGATAGGTTCTATTCCGCTTGTTAACACATACCCGGTTGAAACAGAAAGTCCGGTTGATTCTTATGACAATCTGTATTCGAAATTCCTGATGAAAAAAATCGATTTTGAAAATACTCTCAAAAATAAAATATTCTATCTGGACGCATCAGCCGGTATTTCATACTCTGAATCGATTTTGCCGCTTGTCTCAGTCTCCCCTAAAGTGGAGCTTTCACTCTCTGATAATATGGAAGCGGCAGTAAAGGTCTTTTTATCCAATGACATTAATAACGGCAGGGGATTCAAAATAAAGCCATTCAAAGATAAAATCATAGCCGGATTTGAAAGAGGGTATCTGAAATATTCAAATGAAAGATTTCATGTTCTTTTCGGCAGAATCGACTACCACTCTTCATTTTCAATGAACAATTCGCTTTTGTTTGATTACAAAGCGCCTCCTACAGACGGACTGACTTTCAGCGGAAATACGGGAAAAATATTTGCCTATGATTTTAAGTTCCTTTCCCTAGGAAGCATGCGCCTTGATTCGACTTACACCTTTGAGGGAGAGGATATTGACATGATTTCAAGGTATCTCTCTTTCCACAAATTTACATTTTCTCCGAAAGATTATCTGCGGTTTTCATTCTCAGAGGCTTGCATATTCGGAAGGTCGAAAGTCGGAAACATCCTCGACTACACGTATCCGTTCTTTGTTTTTTACGGAGAACAGAACAACATTGATATAAATGACAATATATTATGGTCATTTGACGTTAATTACAATTTTCTCGGCAAGGCGAACCTTTCATACTCTTTCCTTGTGGATGATTATCAGTACGAGTATGAAGGAACAAAAGACCTTGAGCCGCCGGAACTGGGTCACATAATCAGCATTGACATTCCAATAAACTGTGGAATCGTTTCCTTAAATTATCTTAGGGTCAATGCCTGGGTTTACAATCAGAGGTATCCCTGGAACAGATACACTTACAATGAAAAGAACATTGGAACAGACCTGGGACCGGACATTCAGCGCTTTGAAGGGTCTTTTGCACTGCCTTACAGCGAGAGCGGAAGAATCAGGGCAAAAACCGGATATTATCAGAAAGGAGACAATTACTCCTATTCAGACTGGGTTTTCCCTATAGTTGACTCTTATTATTACTATACTCAGATAGGAATTGCCCCCGTGAGCAAGTGGGCTGAATTTGCTTTCGACCTGGAACATATGTATAAGTTTGTTTCCCTTAACGTCTCCATGAGATATATTCGTAATATTGAAAACACCACGAACAATCTTTCCGTAGAATCATACATAAGAATTTCAATATGAAATCTCTCGCCGCGGGTTTTGGAAGAGTCGCATACTCGCTGTTAATACTCCTTCTTTCAGTCATTGCATCAAGAGTCTTTTCCGTAGAATGGTACTCGTTCTTCAGGGAATTTTTCATGTACTTTATGATAGGAGTCGCAATATCAGGCATACCGGCAACCAATGCCATATATTATTTCACAGAGAGGGATTTTTCATCGTTCGCCAAGAATCTGCTGCTCTCCTTTGTGTTTCTCTTGGCGGCCTTTTTTCTGCTCCTGATATTCAAACAATCAGGGGTTATTGCGCCCGCATTCGTACTTTCCGCATCATCAGCGCTCTTCCTTTCCCTTGAAGGAGTTTTCATGTCAAAGCACATGATAAAGAGAGTCATATTATTGAATCTGTTCGAAGCCCTCTCAATACTTATGCCGATATTCTTTGTGATTCAAAACAAGAACAGACCCGACCTTTTCTTCACTGCTCTTCTTGCGTTTTCTCTGTTGAAAACCTGCTTGTACTTTCTTTCAATAGCTCTTGTTCTCAAAAATGACAAAGAAAAATACAAGCTAAGGGAGATTTTTGCATACTCATCCCCCTTGTTTCTAAACGGTCTCTTCGGAGCATTTTCAAAACAAACCGACAAATATATGGTATCTGTAACATGCTCAGCCCACTCTTTTGCAGAATATTCGACCGGGGCGTTCGAGGTGCCTCTCGTTTCAAGATTTTTCGGGGGGGTCTTTCACGAAAAGGGGGAATGCATAAGAAAAATGGTTGTCGAGGGCGAGCATCTAAAGGTTAGAAAACTTCTCTCCGGCCTCTTCAGAAAATCATTTATTTTTCTTTCTCTTCTGACGCTCGCGTTGTTTATAAATGCCAGGTGGGTGATGAACGTTCTTTTCACTTCTGCGTATTCCGATTCATACAGGTACTTTATCGTCTATCTGACAGTTCTGCCTCTGCGAGTCTTTCCTTTCGGATTCATTCTCTCTCTAAAAGGAAAAACAAAGCACGTGTTCGCCGTCTCTTTGATTGACGCTCTCTTGACTCTGGCGCTTTCATACGCCTTTCTGAAAATGTTCGGTCTTGCCTGGGTCGCATTCGCATTCGTCATTTCTACGTCTCTATCCGTGTTTCTACTGGTCTTTTTCATGAAAGAGATTTTTCCATACAAGGATTTTCTGACGAGGTATATGTCTCTCGCTGTTTTAATGGCAGTCTCCTATTATTTTTCATTTGTATTGCAGAAACCTATTCATGCCAACCTGATTCTGGTTCTTCTTTGGCCGATGGAGATGGTTTTCAGGAGAATGGAAAGGTGAAAGTCACAATTCTAGGTTCAGGCACTTCGACCGGAGTACCGGTCATCGGATGCAAGTGCAAAGTGTGCTCTTCAACCGATGCAAAAGACAAGAGAACAAGGCCAGGAGCGCTTCTATGCAAAGATGATTTCAATATACTCATTGACGCTTCCCAGGAGCTGAGACTGCAACTTTTAAACAGAACTGACAGGATAGATGCAATAATGATAACACACGCTCATGCAGACCATATATTCGGGCTTGATGATACAAGGGTGATTTCGATGAGGTACGGCATAGAGATACCAATCTACTGCTCAAACGAGACGCGTCTTGAAATAATGGATGTGTACTCATATGCATTCAAAAATACTCAGGAGGGCGGAGGAAAGCCCAAATTCAAATTTCATGACATCAAGAAAACCGACTTCATAGGCCCGTTCGCGGTGAAATCATTTAAAGTATATCACGGAAAAATAAAGATAGACGCATACATAATCGACAAACTCGCAGTCGTCATGGATGCATCCTACATTGAAAGAGAAGAGAGAGAGCTTATAAGAAAAAATGCTGAAAATATTATAATAAACGGACTGAGAATGAAGCCGCACACAACCCACTTTTCGATAGGCGAGTCGGCATTTCTGGCAAAATCACTTGTGAAGGGAAATTCATACATGGTGCATCTCTCACATGACATAAGCCACTTCGAGCTATTGAAGATGCTACCGGAGAGAGTCATTCCCGCCTATGACGGAATGGAGTTTGATGCATGACTGATTTTAAAGTGGTGTCCAGGTACTCTCCTGCCGGAGACCAGCCAAAGGCTATAGAAGAGATATCAAAGGGCATAGAAAACAAAAAGAAATATCAGGTTCTTCTAGGAATCACAGGGTCGGGTAAGACATACACTATAGCAAAAGTCATAGAGAGAGTCAACGTTCCGGTGCTTATACTCTCTCACAACAAAACACTCGCGGCTCAGCTTTACGGAGAGCTGAAATCTCTCTTTCCCCACAATGCTGTTGAGTACTTTGTATCATATTATGATTACTATCAGCCCGAAGCCTATCTTCCGGTCAAAGACGTTTACATCGAGAAAGAAGCGACAATAAACGAGTATATAGACAAATTGAGGCTCAGGGCGACTGCGTCCCTTTTTGAAAGAGACGACGTGATTATAGTATCCTCTGTGTCGTCTATATACACTCTCGGTTCTCCGGAGGAGTACAACAACAAGATATTCTCAATAAGAAGAGGGGAGACCATAAGCCGGGAATCTCTGATAGACAATCTGATAATGATGCAGTATGAAAGAAATGACATTGACTTTAAAAGGTCAAGATTCAGAGTGCTGGGAGACACGGTTGACATCTTTCCCTCGCATCTCGATGAACCTTTGAAAGTGCAGTTCTGGGGCGATGAAATAGAGGAAATCTACACATTCGACATTCTCAATAATTCAAAAATAAATGATTTGGAAATAGCCTCGATGTTTCCAGCCAAGCATTTCATGTCAGGTGACGAGAAGATAAAACGGGCGGTTGTCTCAATCAGAGAGGAGCTTAAGGAGAGAGTTGCGGAGCTTCGCTCTCTGGGAAAGATGCTTGAGGCAGAGAGGCTGAATTCACGGACGAACTATGACCTTGAGATGATGAAAGAGGTCGGATACTGCTCTGGAATTGAAAATTATTCTAGACATATCGACGGAAGAATCGAGGGGCAGAGGCCTTACACCCTGATTGATTATTTCAGGGGTGATTTTCTCACCGTGATAGACGAGTCCCACGTGACAATACCCCAGATACGCGGAATGTACAACGGAGACAGGGCGAGGAAAATGAATCTTGTCGACTATGGATTTCGCCTGAAATCAGCTCTCGACAACAGGCCTCTGAAGCTGAAGGAATTTGAGGAAATTACAAAATCGATAGTGTGTATGTCTGCCACTCCTGAGGCCTATGAAATAGACAGGTCGGGAGGAGAAGTTGTCAATATGATAATTCGCCCGACCGGTCTTATCGACCCTGAAGTTGTCATCAAGAGGTCTGAGAATCAGATTGACGACCTTCTTGTTGAAATTGATGCGGTTGTAAAGAGAAGCGAAAGAGTCCTTGTCACAACTCTTACAAAACGGATGGCGGAATCTCTGACAGATTATCTTAAACAGAGAGGCGTGAAGGTAAGGTACATGCACTCTGACATTGACTCTATAGAGAGGATCTCAATAATCAGAGGTCTTCGGCTTAAGGAGTTTGACGTTCTTGTGGGGATTAATCTTTTAAGAGAGGGACTAGACCTTCCGGAGGTCTCCCTTGTGGCGATCCTCGATGCCGACAAGGAAGGTTTTTTAAGGAGCGAGACGTCTCTAATACAGACCATAGGAAGGGCGTCCAGAAACATAAACGGAAGGGTGGTTCTTTACGCGGACAAAACAACAAAGTCGATAGAAAAGGCGGTTGAAACGACAAATAAACGAAGAGAATCTCAGCTATCCTACAATAAGAGTATGTCCATAACCCCGGCATCCATTTCAAGGTCGGTTGAGGACATACTCGTTCTGACAGACGTCGCTTCGAATCAGGAGGAGGAGGAAGAGATTGAAACAAAAACCGAATCGCTTTCGAACATAGAAAGAATGGAGCTTTTGGACTCTCTGACTAAGAGAATGCACGAACTCTCTGCAGAGCTTGAGTTTGAAAAAGCCGCTGAGATGAGGGACATGATAAGGAAAATAAGAAAAGAAATAAAAGATAACTGAAAAGGAGGATTTATGAAAATACTGATTGTTTTTTACTCAGAGACCGGAAATACAAAACTCTTTGCAGAGGAGGTAAAGAAAGCTGTTGAAAAAAAGAATATTGTATGCGATATGATTCAGATAGAAACGGATGTGCCTGCGAGAAATTACAATCCTTCAAATCAGGTGTTAAATATCAAGAATATGCCCGACGCGGAAGGGTATGATTATGTGATTTTGGGCGGACCGGTGATGGCATTCAGGGCAAATTATGCGACTATGAAGTGCATAAAAGAAATAAATGGAATCAAAGGAAAGAAATTCATTCCTTTTGTCACTCAGCATTTTCCGTTTCCGTTCATGGGCGGCACAAATGCCATTTCAATGATGTCAAAAGAGGCCAAAAAGGCAGGAGCGGAAGTGCTTGAAGGAAGCATTATAAACATCGCCTGGCACGACTACAAAAATGACATGAAAAAGAAAGCCGAAGAAATATCAAAATCGATTTTATAATAATTTAGTGTCATAAAAACATCCAAAGTATCCCTTGACTTAATAATATTTTATTTTATAATATCTTATCTAAGTAATTGGAGGCAAAATGAAGGACTTTTTCGAAATCAGATGGCACGGCAGAGGCGGCCAGGGGGCAAAGACAGTGGCTCTTCTGTTTGCCGATGCGGCTCTTGCCACGGGGAAGTACATACAGGCATTTCCTGAGTACGGACCCGAAAGAATGGGAGCTCCGGTGCAGTCATTCAACAGACTCGCTGACAGGGAGATAACTGTGCACTGCTCCGTGGAGAATCCTGACGTTGTTGTGATACTTGATCAGTCGCTGATGTCAACCGTTGACACCACAGAGGGGCTCAATGACGGCGGCGTCTTGATTATCAATACCGTCAAGAAACCAAGCGAAATACGCGAAGCGTACAAAGTGCGAAAAGAAATAAAGATATTCACTGTGGATGCCTCGAAGATCTCTGTGGATGAGATCGGGTCAAACAAACCGAATACGCCTATGTTCGGAGCTTTGATTAAGGCTACATCAATCCTTGATTTTGACAAAATGCTTCTTGACACCGAAGAGAAGCTTAAAAAGAAGTTCAAAAGCAAGCCTGAAGTCGTAGCCGGAAATATTAACTCGATCAAAAGGGCGTATCAGGAGGTAGTCGCAGAATGAAAAAGAACTGGAAGGAACTCGACATAGCCCTGATAGTGAAGAAGGGCGGAACTGCTCAGGACTTTAAGACAGGTGACTGGCGCAGTTCAAAACCTCTCTGGGATCAGGAGAAATGCAAACAGTGTTTAATCTGCTGGCTTTTCTGTCCCGATTCATCAATAGAAGTCAAAGACGGAAAGATGACAGGAATCGACTATGAGCATTGCAAGGGCTGCGGCATCTGTGCCAAAGAGTGTCCCTTCAAGGCGATTAGCATGGAAGAGGAAAAGAAGTAGTTGGAGGAATAAATGTCAAATATAGTAGCAAAAACCGGCAATGAAGCAATGGCAGAGGCAATGAGACAGATAAACCCGGACGTGGTTGCCGCCTATCCCATCACTCCCGCCACAGAAATAGTGCAGATCTTCTCAAGTTTTGTATCAGACGGAAAAGTGGATACAGTATTCGTTCCGACAGAGTCGGAGCATTCGGCAATATCGGCCTGCATCGGAGCAGCCGCTTCAGGAGCGCGTGTAATGACAGGAACATCATCGCAGGGACTGGCCTTAATGCATGAAATTCTCTTCATCGCCTCCGGACTTCGGCTTCCGATGGTTATCTGCGAAGTCAACAGAGCTTTGTCCGCTCCCATAAACATCCACTGCGACCATTCAGACACAATGGCTTCGAGGGATGCCGGATGGATACAGATATTCTCCGAGGACCCCCAGGAAGCCTATGACCAGACGATTCTGGCAATGAAGCTGTCTGAGGATATATTCTTTCCCGCAATGGTGACAACGGACGGCTTTATAATCTCTCATGCTATGTCACGGCTCGAAATGTACAGCGACAAAGAGGTTCAGGATTTCCTTGGAGAGCACAAAACGCCATACAATATTCTTGACACGGAAAAGCCGATGACAGTCGGCTCGATAGTGCTTCAGGATTTTTATATGGAGATAAGAACTCAGATGGCGGCAGAGATGTTTAAAGCAAAGGCAAAGATACAGGATGCCTATGCTGAATTCAACAAAAAAATGAACAGAAATTACAATGTCATAGAGAAATATTTCATGGACGATGCAGAGTATGTTATAGTGGCTCTCGGCTCGACTGCCGGAAGCGCAAGATACCTCTGCGAAAAACTCCGCGAAAACAATGAAAAAGTCGGAGTTGTGAAGCCAAGAGTCTTCCGGCCGTTCTTTGCGCCGGAGCTTGTCGAAATACTGGAGAATGCAAAGGGCGTAGCAGTTCTCGACAGAAGCGACATGATGTCTTCAACCGGCGGGCATCTCTTCAACGAGTTGAAGTCGGCATTTTACGGGAACGCGAAACAGCCGCCTATGAAAAATTACATTTACGGTCTCGGAGGAAGGGATATCAACATGAGCGACATTGAAAAGGTTCTTCATGACATAAAAGAATTTTCTGTTTCCAAAGTAAAAGATTCTGATGTGAAATACATCACAGTCAGAGAGTAGGAGAGCAAAATGGCAACGATTAAAGAATTGGCAAATAAAGGAAATCTCTTCACGCAGGGCCACAGAGCATGCGCAGGATGCGGAGGAACGGTCATTCTCAGGCTTTTAATGGCAGCTGCCGGAAAAGACACTGTCGTGGTGGGAGCTACCGGATGCATGGAGGTAGTATCTACAATATATCCTTACACGTCATGGAATGTTCCGTTTCTGCACAATGCTTTTGAGAATTCAGCCGCCACGGCGAGCGGAGTTGAAAGCGCCTACAGGGCAATGGTTAAGAAAAACAAGATAAACAAGAAGATAAACTTCATTGCATTCGGAGGAGACGGAGGAACTTACGACATCGGGATACAGTCTCTGTCCGGAGCGATGGAGAGAGGACACAACATGCTCTATGTATGCTATGATAACGGAGCATACATGAACACCGGCATACAGCGTTCAAGCGCAACACCGCTCGGCAGTTCTACCACCACAAGTCCCGCCGGGACTGTAGTGAAGGGAAAAATGCAGAACAGAAAAGATCTCACGGAGATAATGGTGGCGCACAATCTTCAGTATGTTGCTCAGGCATCACCCTCGCATTGGTCTGATTTTGTTTCAAAGGTGGAAAAGGCTCTTTCAATAGACGGCCCCACGTTTATAGACATTCTCTCCCCGTGTCCGCTCGGATGGGGATATGAACCTTCGCTTTCAATAGAATTGGCGCGACTTGCCGTCGACACTCACTTCTGGCCTGTATATGAATATGAAAACGGAAAATACAAGATCAATGTCAAGCCGAAAAACGCAAAACCGCTTGAAGATTTTCTCTTTAAACAGGCAAGATTCAAGCACCTGAAGAATGAGCCGGCTCTTGTAGAAGAATTGAAAAAATATGTTGATGACAGATGGAACGCTCTTCTCAGAAAGGAGAGCTCCTGCAGCTAAAACAGGAGGAATAGTTTGAGTTATGAGAATCTGAGCATCTTTGAACAGGACTTCTGGGACATCAACAACGCGCTCAACAGATTGCTCACATCCACTAATGCGACGGCCCTTCTTTTGGTTGACAAGGCTGGTCAGATGATAACATCAGTGGGAAACACTACAAATGTCGACCTTGTCTCCTTCGGCTCGCTTGCGGCGGCCGATTTTGCGGCTACTTCACAGCTGGCGCTTCTCATAGGAGAGGACGAATTCACTGAGCTTTTTCACCAGGGCAAACATGAGAACATTTACATAACTATAGTTCTTTCCAGAATAATACTTGTTGTGATTTTCGGAAAAACAACGAATCTCGGTCTGATAAGAGTGAGAATAAAGACCTCGGTTGCCGAATTGGAGAAAATATTCAAGAATATATTCTCGAAACTCAATTCAAACGCTCCGAGAGTGAAAGAGACTTTCAATGATGACTTTAAGAAAGCGGCTGAGAGCGAACTTGATGACCTGTTTAAATAAATATGGAGGCGCAATTTGTCTGTTATTAATTACTCATCGCGCGAAATAACATTTAAAATAGTCTATTACGGCACCGGCCTCGGCGGAAAGACTACCAATCTCAAAGTCATCTATAATAAAGTGAGCCCGGATCAGAAGGGAAAGATGATATCTCTGGCAACTGAGATGGACAGGACTTTGTTTTTTGATTTTCTCCCGATGGATATTGGCTCAGTAAAGGGCTTCAAAACGAAATTTCAGCTTTATACGGTGCCCGGCCAGATTTATTATAATGCTTCAAGAAAGCTTATTCTGAAGGGTGTGGATGGAATAGTATTTGTGGCGGATTCTCAGGTGGAAAGGTTTGAAGACAATATCGAATCAATAGATAATCTGCTTGAAAACCTTCAGGAGCATAATTTGAAGATAGAGGACATTCCATTCGTATTGCAGTACAACAAGAGAGACCTTCCGAACATATCTTCTCTGGATGATCTTCAGAAATCAATCAATCCCTGGAACGTGCCCTATTTCGAGGCTGTTGCGACACAGGGCATAGGCGTATTTGAGACTTTGAAGGCAGTATCGAAAATGATACTTCAGAGACTCTGACGCGCTAAGCTGAGAATTTCCTAACAATTTCCTGCAGTTTGATAATCACTTCATGAAGCTGTTGCGCGCTTGAAGCCAGCTCCTCTATGGATGCTCCCTCCTCCTGTACTGAAGCGGACATCTCTTCGCTTGAAGCGGCGTTTCCTTCTGAGATTTTTGCCACCTCTTCTATTGTATTGCTGAATTTGACAATATTGTCAGAAACGAATTTTATCTCCTGAGAAATATTCTTATTGTTTGTGACAATGTAATTTATGTTGTTTGATATCTCTTCAAGCACGTTAGACGTATTCATTATGACGTCCTTGCCCTCCACCATCATTTGTTCGTTTTGACGGGATTCGTCCATAAGTATTTTTATTGTGCTGTTTGTCTCCTGAATTATCTTGTGTATTTCTATGGCCGCCTCAGCAGATTTCTCGGCAAGTTTTCTTATCTCCTCGGCCACGACCTGGAATCCTCTGCCGAATTCTCCGGCCCTTGCCGCTTCAATCGAGGCGTTAAGAGACAATATGTTGGTTCTGTTGGTTATGGTTTCTATCGCATCGGTGATTGTTGAAATTCTCGCCTGTTTTTCATTGACATCATCTATTGTGTTATAAAGCTTGTTTGATGAGAGGCGGAGTTTATCTATCTTTTCAACGGCGCTTTTGGCAAGCTGTTTGCCGTTCAAAGAAATGGAAAGTATATTCGAGGAAAATTTTTCATTTTCGCTTGTTTTTTCTACTGAATTTTCTATGTTGGATACGGTCACTCTGTATTTTTTTGCCATATCGTCTATAAGCTGAGCCTGTTCTGTAGAGTTATGGGTTATCTGCTGAATGGTGGATGTAATCTCCTCAGATGATGCGGTGAGCTGCTGTGAAGAAGATGTCAGAAGTTCGATGTGCTCCGACAGGTTTGAACCGACCTCTCCTATCTGGGAGGTTATGGCGTTTAACATATCAAGAATTTTGTTGAAGCCCTCGATAAGCTCCATTATCTCCCTGTCGGTTTTTACCTCGATTCTCTCGCTGAGATTTGCTTTTCCGCTTGTTATGTAATCCATTTTGCTCTTTACGAGGTGAATAGGGAAGATAATTTTATTGTAGAGAAATCTGAGAATGAAAATGAAAATAAAAGTCGCTGCTATTACAAACAAAAGAGTGAGGCCGACAGTCTTGAACAGAAATGAGTTGTAATTTCTGGTGCTTATTCCGGTTTGTATGTAGCCGACGAGAGAAACGGCGCTTTCAGATTCGCTTTCGATCATTTCGTCGAAGCTTATTTCTTCGCTCTCAACAGCAATCTCTGCATAAACGGGAATGTAATAATCTGTGATAAAAGGGAAATTAACCCCTGTCGCGGTGCTGTAAGGTTCAGTGCCTGCTTTGAGAATTGATAAAATATTTTCGGCTAGCGATGGAATTCTTGAAGCTTCATCCGGAAGCTTCATGTACAGTTTATCGCCAGATGCATTGAAAATCTGAACATAGTAAGCATCAGGATGCATCATAACCTGCTCTGCAGTCTCCGCGAATCCGTCAGCATTATTGGTCAGAAAAGAAAACTGTGAGTTCTCAGCTATCAATTCAAACAGCATAGTAAGATTCGAGTCATATGTTTTTTTATAGTTTGCTATATTGATGTACTGCACAATCAAGAGAATCACAAGAAACATCAAAAAAACAAAGGGGAGGGTCGCAAATAGAATCCTCCTGAACATGCCGTGTGATTTTTGTTTATTCTTCATAAATGCTCCTTAATGATTTTGATGATATTGAAATTTTCGGATTCGGGAAGCTCCTGAGCGTTTGACCTGACGTTTAAAAAAGAAGCAAGTTCCAGGGAATTCTGCATCTCCTGCTTGTCCATGTAAATAAAATCAAGCAGCTTGATTTTTGATTCCTTTGTGCGCAGGCCTCCGAAATTGAATAGGTCAAATTCCGCGTTTTTCAGTTGATCTCTGTTTTCGAACAATTCATTTACCGACCCTGAAACATAGATGGAGTTTTGCTTAACCGGCAGACTGTCTTTGCGCAAATCCGCGGAGAGGAAGCAAACTTCCTGTTCCAGCATGCTTCTATACAACTCGATAATATCCGCATCAAGGTCAGAATGAAGCAAAACGATTGCATCAAGTCCGAGTTTTTTGACCCATCCCACTATAACCTGACCATGTATTAATCTGTCGTCTATTCTTAAAATTTTCATCTTATTCCCATTCTTCCCACTTCCAAGAGTTTGCTGTGGAGCTCTCCAGAACTCTTCTTTGACCTGTGAATGAAAAAATCGAGAATCATTGGCATGTTGTACCCGAAAACGAGGGTGAATCTGGCATCATTCATCTGTTTGATTCTTACAGCGGGAAGAGATATGGATGAACCGTAAAAATCAATGAAAAGGAAAAAATGGTCAGCGTCCGCATTCTTCGAGACGATCTCCTCAAGCATTTTGAATATCTCGTCTGAACTCATGTCCTCATTGGAAATTGTGGAGTAGTTTTTCTGAGCGCCTATGATCTTTTCCGCCGATTCGACTGCGTTCACCGCGAAATTGCTGTGACCGGTAAATATTCCGTGTATCATTCTACGTCCTCATCCAACCGCGCGAGTTTTTTAGCCTTCTCTTGCATCAGTTTTATAAGAGTTGCGTTGAAGACCTTTGCTGTGTCGTATCCTGATATCTTCAAAAGATGGTTCAATGCAACCACTTCGGCTATCACGGATACGTTTTTCCCTGGAATGAGAGGGATTGTGACAAGAGGTATCTCCACGCCCAGGATGCTCTTTGTCTCTTCTTTCAAACCCACTCTCTCAACGTTAGTGTCCTGTTTCCATTCAACCAGATTGATTTCAATTTCAATTCTTTTGTGAAGCCTTACGCCCCTTATTCCGAAAATCTTGGCAATGTCAAGTATTCCCACTCCTCTTACTTCCATATGATACTGAAGAGCCGAGTCGGGAGCGATGCCGGTGCCCATAAGAATGTGTTCTCCTCTTCTGAATATTTTTATTGCATCGTCAGCGACAAGTCTGTGTCCTCTGTCTATTAGGTCAAGAGCGCATTCGCTCTTTCCTATACCGCTCTTTCCTGAAATTAAAACCCCTATCCCGTAAATGTCCACAAGAGTTCCGTGGAAAGTCACGGAGGGCGCCAGTTTGCTTGAAAGGTATGTGCTTGTCCTGTGAAAAAGCATCGGCGTCTCCGTTTTTGACGAGAAAAGTGGGATAGAATTTCTGTTAGAGAGCATCTTCATTATTTTAGGAACTTCGACTTTGTCTCCGGCGATCAAACAAGGGAATCTTTTTGCGAATATTCTGCTAAGATTTGTTGACCGTTTCAGAGAAGATGTCTTCTTCAGATAAGCGCTTTCGACGTCTCCCATTATAAGTATTGCTTTGTCAGAGACATAATCAGCAAAACCGGCAAATGCGAGTCCGGGATGGTGGGGTTCGACTTCAGATATGACATTATTCATTCCGTCTTGTCCGCTAACAATTTCAAGAGAGAGATCATCCCTGTTCTCGTCATAAAAATCCTTTACGGTTATCTCCATCTTTTTATCAGCGGTCATGTTTCTTTTCCTCGAATTTTTTGAGCTGAGATTTCATTTTGTTGACAGCTTTGTCTATTGAAGTCGTGAGATCGAAAGATTCGTCGCTGGAAGTGAATCTGTGCTTCTTTACATCAATCTCCACCTCGACCTTGTATCTCTTATCGTTCAGTTCGACAATGACATTGCAGGTGATAATGTGATGTTCGAATTTTTCAAGCCTCTCCAAAGCCTTTTCAATGAATAGTTTTATCTGAGGGGATATTTCAACGTGTTTACCTGTGATTCTTGAGTCCATATCATACCTCCTTTTGAATGATTGTATCGTGAAGATACTGTTCATTGTTTTCATCGGGAAAATCCGCATTGAAGTGAAGCCCGCGCGACTCTCTTCTTTTTAGAGCGGATGCAATTATTATTTTGGAGACAATCAGCATGTTTCTCAATTCGAAATACTCGACATTGTTGTATTTTTCAAGCGCAAAAAATCTCTTATAAATCGAATCTATGCTTGAATCAGCCTCTCTGAGAGATTTGGTGGATCTTACGATTCCCACTTTTTTCCACATGATCTCTTTTAGTCCATGCTTCTCTTCTATTATTTCTTCAAGCATATCCCTGTCCATAATGACAGGCTGATTGTAAAAACCCGGAACGCTTGTTTCAAATTCATCCTTAATGAGGGGTTTGATGTCCGCTGCGGCTTTATCGGCAAAGACAATAGCCTCCAAAAGAGAATTTGAAGCTAGTCTGTTTGCTCCGTGAACACCGGTTGAAGCTGCCTCTCCTGCTGCATAGAGGTTCTTGATTGAAGTTCTGGCGTTTATGTCGGTCATTATTCCTCCGCAGCTGTAATGAGCCGCAGGAACGACGGGTATGGGGCTGAAAGGAACGTCGATTCCCAAATCCCTGCATTTTTTAAAAATGCTCGGAAACCTCTCCTGGAATTTTTTCAAAGAGAAAGTCGATACATCGAGGTAAATAAAATCCTCTCCTGATAGTTTCAATTCACTATCTATGGCTTTTGCTACAAAATCCCTTGGCGCAAGCGATTTCATAGGATGATACTTGTGCATGAACTGCCTGTTGTCCTTCAGCTTGAGAAAACCTCCCTCTCCCCTTACTGCTTCTGACACCAGAAACAGCCGGCCCTTTTCGTCAGAGCCGTAAAGGGAAGTCGGATGAAACTGCACAAATTCCATGTTGGCAATATGAGCATTCGCAATGTAAGACATTGCTACTCCATCTCCCGTGGCGATCGAAGGGTTAGTCGTATGTTTATATACATTGCCTATTCCGCCGGTCGCTATGAAGACGAATTTCGAGAAATACGGCTCGATTTCATTTGATTTCTTGTCGAGAACGTATATTCCCTGGCAGACGTTTCTGTCATCGACTATGAGGTCGCAGGCAAAATGGTTTGTAAGCATCTCGACTGAATTGTACGTGGAGATGTTGTTAAGAAGGCATTTTTCGATTTCATATCCGGTATAATCTCCTGCGTGGACGATTCTCCTCTTTCTGTGGCCGCCCTCCATACCCAGCTGAAAATTGCCGTTATCGTCCGTTTCAAACCGAGCGCCCAGATCTCTCAGCTCCAAAACGAGTCGAGGGCCGTTTTCAACAATTGTTCTTACTGCTTCCGGATGGCAAAGCCCGTGACCGGTCTCCAAAGTGTCTTTTATATGTTCTTCAAAAGAGTCATCCTTTCCGAATACAGAAGCGATTCCTCCCTGAGCATAATTGGTATTTGAATCCTGCGCCGCCTTTTTTGTTATTATTCCTATCTTTCCGAAAGGAGCCATTTTGTAGGCAAAAGTCAACCCTGCGATTCCGCTTCCGACAATCAGAATGTCAAATGTGCGCATCCTAATTCCTGTAGAACTGAATCATGTTTTCATCCTGTATATAATTGCCCCAGTTCGCCGGAATGTCTTCGCTGTCTATGTTGGTATACAAAAGCTCGTATTTGCCGAAACCCTTGATATCCATGAATATAAACTGCATTCCGCTGTTTCTGTAGTATATCCAGTTTTCATAGGATTTAGCGCCTTCGCTCATTGGGATAACCATAGATTCGTCAGGAGAGCCGTATTTAAGAAATATTCTTCCCCTGTCAGACTTGTAACCATCCTCATGGCCTGAAGAATACTGGCTGTTTACAAATTTTACATTCTTGATGAAATCGTCCAGAACCTCCATTTTGTTATTGTTGGGCGAATCGTCACGCCTGAGCCAAAAGTTTATCAGAAAATTATGTTTTCCCTTTGAATCCAGCTGGCTGTATTGGGAGAGTTCTTTTTCGGAAGCAAGATAGTCGATGAGCCCGTAGTATTTCATCTGTTCGTCCGAGAGATTGACGTTGGAGATATCGGTGGTAGCCACTGACAAAGCTTTTTCAAAAGAGGTCTCTTTTGTCAATGAAAAAAAATCGCCGTAGAAATGAATTCTAAGTTTATATTTTCCCTCCTTGAGAGCCAATGTGGAGATAAGATTTGTGTTGACGAAATCAAATCCAGGCGCAGTCTTTTTGACGGGTTCGGTTTTTAATATGGAAGAATCCGCATCATTTAGAATCTCATAATCCACGCTGTAGGGAGTATCCTTCTCAAGATTATATACTTCGTTGTAAATGTAGATAATCGGGTTCGACAGAGTAAACCTGTCTGACGGATTTGGCACAACCGCGTATCCGTTTTTTGTGAATTTTCCGTTAAGGGAATCTTTAGTTATCGTAAATGCAATAATAGGCGACGAGAGAAACGGGGTTTCTTTCATGCTGTCCAAAACAATCGTGTCTACCTTTGACCACTCTTTCATTGAGAACGAATCATGGGCAATAACCGTGAATTCGTACTTTCCCGGCGAAAGCACAAATGAAGTTCTGTCAAGAAGAGACATATGTCTGTTTATCTCCTCTGATTTGGAGATCAATGATTTGGTGTTCCACTCGTCATTTACCGATTGGTTTGTCTCCATGTTTCTCAACAGCGCCCTTATGTTGACCAATCCGGTCAGTTTTCCGTCCACATTTTTATAAGTTATTCCGGCAGACGGAATCTCAATGTCGCATATCAGCTGATAAAGGTCCTTTTGAGCTTTAAAAACAGTTACATCCGTGAAAATCTCCGCATTGACAATCAGAGACAAAAACATCATAGACAGGATCAGAAAATTTTTCATCTTAATTGCTCCATATAGTTTTTAAGGGTGTACTCTCCGTAACCTCTTTCATCCATGAAAAGGAACTCGTATCCGAGAGACCAGTAATACCATATTTCATACGGCTTTGAATCGGTATCAAACGGATGCCTCTCTATTTCATCCGGTTTGCCGTACATTATGTGTATTCTGCCGAAATCCGTTTTATATCCCTTTTTGTAACCCGTGAAATATTTGTTTGCATATTCATACCTTTCGAAGAATTCCAAACAGCTGACGTATGAACTGATTTCGGGATGATACTGCTGCTTGAACCAGAAATCATTCCAGACTCTCTCCCTGTCTTCATTATCCGCCTTGCGAATCTTGTCAATGTCGTCCCACTTGCCAATGAAAGAGAGAGCTGAAACAATGTCGGAAAACTCGCTTTCTGAATTTATGAATGAGAATTCGACTGAAAAATCCTTGTTGATTACGCTGACTTTTTTCTTGTCCTTTATAAGTTCAATAGTCACTTTATAGATGCCTCCGTAAAAATCGCCGGTCAGCGAAACAGTGTCTTCCTGCGAAACGTTCTTCCTAAACTTCTTTTTAAAAACAACTTTTTTGTCCGAGTTTTGAACAATCAGGTTTATGGAGTAAGACGAAGAATCCGTAATAATCGATTTGATTAAAAGCTCTATTGTGTCGTTGGCAAAAAATCTTCCGTCCCTGTTTTCAAGAAAATCCGCTCCAATTATATAAGAATCATGCTCTGAAACTTTCGGCGGGTTTGATTCAAGAATCGTGTTAAATTTGTTTGAAGAGTTTCTGTCTAGAATTTCAAGAGAAATGAAAGCCGTCATCGAATCGGATGGAAATATAAATCTTTGCTCGATAATAGAATCCTCTTTTGCCTTTTTATAGCTCTCCCTCGATATAGTGGAGTCCGCGTAGAATGATTTTATGGGGGATTTATCTTTGCGAAGCAGGGTGAGGGAAGCAGTATATCCGGCTTTGTATAGAGAATCGGACTCTCTTAAATATACAAGGTCTGCGGAGGATATGAAAAGAGTGGCGTTGATTTTTACGTTTCTCAGAGAATCAATTTCGTAATAGATGTTATATCCGCTCTCGCTCAGCGCCGAGTGCGACAGCAAGGGAAGAACAAGAAGAATCAAAATCGCTTTCAGTTTCATTTTATCCTCTTTCGTTTTATCTTTCCGCCTGAATCCTTTTATATTCTCTATAGACTGGCTTTTATGCGGAGTGATTCAATCTGCAATGCTTTTGTTTTTTTAAATTGAGCAGTCTCTCTGCTATTCTGATGCCGTTTAGAGCCGCTCCAACTCTCAGGTTGTCAGCCGTGATTATAAACAAAATCCTCTTTCTGTCATTCAGATCCCGCCGCAGCCTGCTTACAAAGGTTATGTTCGAACCGGATGCGTTTGAGGATTTTATCTCATCCACAAGAAGAACATTGTTTGCGTTTTTTTCAAATGCCTTTATTATTTTATTTGTCGGAACAAAGTGCTTCAAGGCAACCGACACTGATTCCGTGTGAACATTTGAAGCGGGAACTCTCATGGTTGTCGGGGAGATTTTGAGTTTATGCTCTTTCATTATTTTTTTTGTTTCATTTACAATCTTCATTTCCTCTTCGCAGTAACCGTTTTTATTGATAGAACCTATGCTTTGGATTACATTGTCATAGAATTTCGGCGGATTTTTGTGATCATTGGTTTTTGATTCTTTTATAAATGTGTCAAGAGGGTCCCTGCCTGCTCCGGAGATTGCCTGGTATGTCGAGACATCCACGGCTGATATGGGAGAAAGCTTCCTCAGGATATCAAGAACGAGGACAAGCTGAATGGTAGAACAATTTGGGTTCGCGATTATTCTGTCCGATTCTTTTATCGAGCTGAAGTTGATCTCCGGTACGACGAGAGGAATGTTTTTATTCATTCTGAATGCTGATGAATTGTCAATGCAGACAGCTCCCTGTTTTGCCGCTAAGGGCACAAGTTCTTTGTCTATATCAGTACCGGCAGAGAAGAATGCCATATCAATTGTTTGAAAAATCTTTTCGCTGAAAGGCATTACTCTTATGTATTTGTTTTGAAATTTAATTTTTTTGCCTATGCTTTTATCTGAGGCAAAAAGAAAAAGATTTTTTACAGGAAAATTCCTCTCTTCGATAAGAGAAATAAATTCCCTGCCCACCAGTCCGGTGGCGCCCACAATACCAAGATTAACCGATAAGTTGGAATGCCTTTGCAGCTTCATTTGAAATTTTCTCCACATAAGGCTGTTTTGTCACGATCGAAAGAACGAGTTTATCCGTAAAAAATCCGAAAACATCGGCAGAGTACTTCTCTGTAATCGACAGTATTTTTCCCAGAACGTCTTTATCGGTCGAAACGCCCGTTCCGATGAATGATACAATGGCGATGTCATTGTTGATGCTTACGGATGTGCATGCATCCTCCGTGCAGGAGAGAAGGTCGTTTACCTTATCCTGTTCCACAACCACAGAAATGATCTCGGAAGTTTTGGTTATGAAAAGTTCAATGTTGAGGTTGCTTGAATTCAGTTTTTTCATAAGACTCACAATATTGCTGTCCGGGGTCTTGAGATTTACAAGCGCCAGATTCTGTCTTGTGCTTATCCCCCTGACGCTGACGGATTCTATGTTTTCCGCATTGGTTATCATTGTGCCATCCCCCTCGTTGAATGAAGGTTTAACCGCAAGTCTTATGTTGTATCTTTCAGCTATCTCAACAGACCGCGGGTGCAGAACTTTTGAGCCCATATGAGCCATTATAAGCATCTCTTCGTAAGAAATCTGATTTATGAGTCTTGCGCCTGAATTGATTCTCGGGTCAATAGTGAAAACTCCGTCTACGTCAGAGTAAATCTCGCACAAATCGGCTTTCAGAAAGGCGGCAAGCGCCACGGCTGTGGTGTCAGAACCGCCTCTTCCGAGAGTTGTGACCTCTTTTGAACCAGAGACTCCCTGAAAACCTGCTATAATGGGAGTTATGCCCTCATTCAAAGCGGAGAGGAGGCGCTCTCCCTTTACGGAAAGAATCTTCGCATTTGTGTGTTCTTCAGTTGTGATTATTCCCACCTGGCTGCCGGTGAATGAGTATGCTTTGACGTTGAGAAAGTTCAAAGACATTGAGAAAAGAGACATTGATATCCTTTCGCCTGCCGTCAAGAGCATGTCCATTTCGCGTTCTTCAGGCTGATTTGTGATTTGCTTGGCCATAGAAATAAGTTCATTGGTTGTCTTTCCCATTGCAGAGACGACTACCACGACTTTGTTTCCGCTCTTTACTTCGGCCGCCACTCTCTTTGCAAGGTGCATTATCAGCGAAGGCGTTGCGAGAGATGTGCCTCCGAATTTTTTAATAATCAGAGCCATTATATTTTAAGCCTTTTAATTCTTTTAACTCCCTCTCTGAGGTCAGCATCGCTTAGCGTAAGGGAAAATCTGACAAAATCATCTCCTGCTTGGCCGAATCCGCCCCCAGGAGTAGTCACGATGCCTGCTTCGCGCATGAGAAATTCCGCGAAAGCAGCAGATTTCATGTTCTTCTTTGTTTTTACAAATACATAGAATGAGGCTTTGGGTTTATGGAATTCAAAGTTCTTTTCCAGAAGAGCTTCGCACAAAACGTCCACTCTCTTTTTAAGAATCACATTGTTTTTGATAATATGAGAATCAATTGTTTTTAGCCCTGCAAGAGCCGCTTTCTGAATCGGAACGAAGACTCCCGAATCCGTATTCATTTTAATCTGCTTAAGAGCTTTGATAAGATGGCTTCCGCCAACCGCATATCCTATTCTCCATCCGGTCATGTTGAATGTCTTGGAGAAAGAATGGAATTCGATGGAGCATTCTTTTGCCTGTTTTGACTGCATAATGGAGGGAGGCCGCATCTTTGAAAAATATACGTCGCAATAAACATTGTCATTCATTATTATCAAATTGTGGTTCAAAGCGAAATCAACCGCCTGGTCATAAAATTTTTTATCCACTGCTGCGCCGGTCGGATTGTTTGGGTAATTCAAAAAGAGAATTTTGCTTTTCTCTGTGAGCCTCTTCTTTATATCGCTGAAATAGGGTATGAAGTAGTTCTCGAAAAGAACCGGGAATTCAACCGGTTTGCCTCCCTTGAGAATCGTCTGAGTCCTGTAAACCGGATAGCATATCGAAGGAATGAGCACTTCATCCTGTCTGTCAAGAAACGCCTCCAATGAGTGGGCAATGCCTTCCTTTGAACCTATGAGAATCAGAACTTCATTCTCAGGATCAACATCGGCTCCGAATCTCTTCTTGAAATAATTTGAAATCTCCTCCCTCAGTTCTATTATCCCTTCATATGAAGGATATCTGTGATTATCTTTGAGCTTGATTTGCTTCTCCATCTCCTTTACAATGACGGCCGGCGTAGGCATATCCGGGTCTCCAATGCCGAAATCTATAGGTTTCTCGATGGATTTTTTGAGTTTGTCTATTTCATTGAACAGGTATGGTGGAATCAGCTTTATTTTTTTTGAAACCATCATTTTTCCTTTAGAACGTCAGTCATCTTGTAAAGCCCCTTCTTTTTGCCGGCTATGAATCTGGCTCCTCTTATTGCTCCGTTCGCAAATGTCTCTCTTGACTCGGCTGAATGCGAAAGTTCAATTGTCTCTCCCTTTCCGGATATTATTACTTTGTGATACCCCGGAATCGCACCGATTCTAAGAGAGTGTATTCTTATTTCATTTCCACGCGGATACTTTGTATTACCTCCGGTCTCAATTTTTCGTTTTGATATCCCGGCTATCTTATCAGCCAGGGTGAGCGCCGTTCCGCTGGGTGCGTCTTTCTTTTGATTATGATGGTACTCAATTATCTCAATATCCCGCTCTTCATCT
>JAQVDU010000096.1 GCA_028698175.1 bacterium
CCGTTTGTAGAGCTGGCAACAGGTTCTCTCTTTCTTTTAATGTATTTAAAATCAGGAATGACTCTCTTTTCGATTATTTACGCGTTCACATTTTCCGTGCTTCTTGTTATTTCAATAATCGATTTCAAGACAAAGGAGATAAACGTCTATTATCTCATTATCCCTGTTGTTTTGCTGTTGACAGGATGCTCTTTAGATTATTTTAAACTGCTGAATGAAAGAATAATCGGCAGCCCAGTCGCGCCGCTTTTACCTGCTCTCATAGGCGGAACCGTAGGAGGGGTATTCGTATTCCTTGTGCGCTTCATAGGAGGCAAAATTCTTCATCAGGAGGGGCTCGGCGAGGGAGACATATATGTGGCAATCGTTATGGGTCTTACGGTCGGCTACGAACTCTTCTTCTACTCAATGATAGGGGCTGGAGTCCTCGGGCTTTTGTTTTATTTTCTTTTACCCGTTCTCAAGAGAAGCAAGGAGATTCCGTTCGCTCCATTTTTATCGCTCGGATTATTCGTTGTCTTCATGATGTCTGAAATTCTCATTCGCCATGTCGTAAAATGAACAGAGCTCTATTATTCTGCGGACTTCTTTACAAGGACAGGGACTACAGAAACCGGGCGATATCTGAGCTTGTCGATTCCTACGGAGAGATCAAATCCTATTCAAAGACCCTGAATTTCAGTTCATTCTCCAATTACTATGAGGCAGAGCTTGGAGACGAAATAATCAGAGAGTGGATTCTCTTCTCGGAGATGATAGACCTTGATCATCTCTACGAGAAGAAGGTTAATTCATGCTCGATAGAGAACCATTTCCGGAGAGACGGCATGCGCACGGTAAACATAGACCCGGGAGTGATAACCCTGAACAATTTACAGCTTTTAACAACAAAGAATTTCGCCCACAGAATCTACATCGGAGAGGGTATATACTGTGAGGTGACCCTTCTTTTCACAAGGACCGGCATAAAGCACCTTGATTGGACATATCCTGACTATAAGACAATCGAAGCAGGGGATTTTTTCAAAGAGGCCAGAAGAAGCTTGAAAAATACATAAACAAATAAACAAAAAGAGTGTCTTAGTTTCAAAATGAACAAAAAAAAGGAGTTTGAAAAGGTGTACTCAACCTATTATAAACAGGCCTTTTACATTTGTTATTCGATTATCGGAAACTATGACGACGCAAAGGACGCAGTGCAGGACGTCTTTATAAACATTTTCAGGAATTTCGAACACATAAAGGAGATGAAATCGTATATTTGCATGTCAGCGAGAAATCTATCCATAAACAGAGTGTGCAGAAAGCATGAAACGGTCGAACTCAATGAGGATATCGCGTTTTCTACTCTGTCAGTGGAGGATGAGGTTTTAAGAAGGGAGAGGATGGAGAAGGTCGGCAGGAAGCTTTCGCTTCTCTCGGAACAGGAGAAGAATGTTTTCACGAGAAAATTCTACATGGGAATGGACTATACCGAGATTTCCGCCGAACTGAATATAACCGAATCGACATGCAGAGTTGCGTTCAGAAACTCTCTTATGAAGCTGAAGGAGGAAGATAATGTGTGAAATAAAATCATTTGAAGAGCTTTTGGAGAATTATGATGCCATTGAAGTTTCAAAACATCTTGAAATATGCGGGGAGTGCAGAAATAAATATTCAAATAAGATGACACTTTTATACCCTGAGATTCCGATGGAAAAAATGCGTGTGATAAGGCGAATTTCCCTTAAAGGACTCTTCTTAAGGATTGCTCCTTTTGCCGCCGGAGCAGTCCTTGCCGTAATAGCAGGCGTCATGTTCCTGAACGATGTCAACACGCAGGAAAAACCGAACGGTTACTCCGCCATAACTTACAATGACTGCCTTGAAATAATGGACAGCATTTCCGACGATGAATTCATTGAAATTATAAACAGTGTACAGGAGGATTTATGAAGATTGATAAAATACTTATGACTATTCTTATGTTGACGCTTCTGTTCACTCTCTCGTATGCGGGAGAAAAGAAGGACATTGTCGAAGCGGTCAAGGTGAACAAGATAGCAGAGCTTCTCGACCTTGACGAAGGTTTGATTTCACAGCTTATAAAGGTGGAATCAAAACTTAAGAAGATGCAGAAGGACTTTGAGAAGAGTGAAGATTCGCTCATAGGAAAGCTTGAAAAGTCCATTGAGGATAAGAACTACGAAAAGACTGACGAAATAATCGACAGTTTGGAGAATCTTGAGAGAAGGAAACTTGACGAATCTCTTAAAATAAAACGGGATTACGCAAAAAAATTATCTAAAGAAAAGAGGGCAAAATATTTTTTGTATGAGATTAAGTTTAAGAACACACTGAAAAACAAAATAATTGAAAAGATAAAGTAAGGAGGAACAATGAAAGGATTTTTTGCTATTTTACTTATTCTTTCGTTTGTGTTTTCATCCTGCGGCCTTGCAAAGAACAGCGATGAAGAGAACATAAATGATCTGATTCTTGAGCTGAGGGATGTTCTTATGTCAACGTATGAAACCGGAGAAGAAAATGAGGATGTCAAATCTTCCATAACCCCTCTTTTCTGGTACAGGGACGTTTCCCAAAGCGACTCCATAGACTATAAGATACGCATTGATGTTGAAGGTGACTCCGCCCATGCGCTTATCACGGGAATATTCCCGGGAGTTTTGAATCTCTACTACGTCAATGATTCTCTCGACACTGCTCTCTGCCAGAAGAATTTCGTTGATACGCTGACAAGGTCAGTCGTTTTTTCAAGAGACACTCTCAAGGAGTATCATGGAGGATGGAGGGTAGCAAAAATCACCGGAGCAGAGATATCTACCGAGAATCCGCCAGCAATGTCCATTGACTCGGTTAAACTCTTTAAAGAAGGAGTGATAGACACTGTTATCACAGGAATAGATTTATACTTTCCGAGAAATGAAATTATCTCTCTTCCAAGCGGAGAGAGCATAGAGGTGACTCTATATTCGCCGGACACCACAGGTTTCTTCTATATACATTCGGCCTTCAGAAGGTCAAAGCTTTCCCGCGGCGAGACCTTTTACTTTGGAACTTACAGAGTGCCTTTGATTGCCGGAACATACAGAGTCGCTTTCGACGGAATATCCGAGTACTCTCTGCTTGAAACGGATTCAGTTTACTCTGCATACGGATGGATGCTGCCTTATAAATCAGAATAAGGAATTTGATTTATTTAATTGAAAAGGGCGGTTTATCCGCCCTTTTTTCTTGACAATAACCACACTCCGATTATATTATTCGTTGGAGGCAAAAATGATAAATTTTGAAAAACTCACTGAAGGCGCTCGGAGCGCTGTAACAAATGCTCAGGACGTTCTTAGGAGAAAAAAACACACAGAGCTTACCCCAGTCCATATTCTCAAAGGGCTTGTGACAAGCTCCGAATCTGTTATACCGTCCCTTCTGGAGAATCTCAACGTATCAGTTAGGAGTTTTTCCGATGAGATAGACAGAGAACTCAACAATCTGCCATTTACCGAACACGGAAGCGGTTATCAGGTTTACATTACCTATGACACTGAACAGCTCTTTGACCTTGCAGAGCGGGAACGGGAGAGGATGAAAGACGAATATCTCGGCTCTGAGCATCTCTTCATAGGACTTTTCGACATTTCCTCAAGATTCATTTCGAATCTGTTCAACAGATACAATATCACGAGGGAGAAGATATACTCGGTTCTTCAGGATGTGAGGGGAAATCAGAGGGTTACCGGAGAGGGCGCAGAGAAGAATTACAATGTGCTTAAAAAATATACAAAGGATTATTCCGAACTTGCTAAAAAGAGGAAACTTGACCCTGTAATAGGAAGAAAAGATGAAATTGAGAGGACAATTCAGATACTATCGCGTCGCACGAAGAACAATCCTGTTCTCATTGGCGAACCGGGCGTTGGCAAGACTTCAATAATAGAAGGCCTTGCCCAAAAGATAGCAGATAATGACGTGCCGGAGAATCTTACAGGCAAAACCATTCTTGCCCTCGACATGGGGGCTCTTGTTGCAGGCACTCAGTTCAGGGGTGAATTCGAACAGAGGCTGAAGCTTCTGGTTGATGAGATAATCAACTCAAAAGGCAGGATTATTCTCTTCATAGATGAACTGCACAATATAGTCGGCGCCGGCAGAGCTGAGGGTTCAATGGATGCTTCAAATATGCTTAAGCCGGCTCTTGCAAGGGGAGAGATGCAAGTCATAGGAGCAACTACTATTGACGAGTACAGAAGGTACATTGAAAAGGACGGAGCGCTCGAAAGAAGGTTTCAGCCTGTTCTTGTGAAAGAACCTTCAGTTGAAGAGACCATTGAAATATTGAGGGGCCTGAGAAAAAGGTATGAAGAGCATCATAAGGTGAAAATCGATGATGAAGCTCTGATTCAGGCGGCAAAACTTTCATACAGGTATCTTACTGAAAGGCGGCTTCCGGACAAGGCTGTTGATTTAATGGACGAAGGGTCGGCAAGGCTTAAGCTGAAGATGTTCGAAATGGATGATGACCTGAAATTTCTTGAAAAACGTCTTAAAACTCTCAGCCACGACGGAGAAGAGGCGGTTTGGAGGAAGGATTATGAAAAAGCCGCCTCTCTGAAAAAGGAGGCTGACAAAGTTCAGAAAGAGTTCAGGGAGAAGAAGGAAGAGTGGCATAAGAAAAATAAGATAAAGGAGAGCGTTGACGGCGAAGTTATATCGGAGATAGTGTCAAAATGGACCGGAATCCCAGTTTCAAGAATGCTTGAGACAGAGCAGGAGAAGCTTCTGAAAATGGAAGAGAGAATCCACAGAAGGGTTATCGGACAAAATGAAGCGATTAAAGCGGTTTCGGATGCAATAAGAAGGTCGCGCGCAGGCCTCTCCGACCCAAAAAAGCCTATAGGGTCGTTCATGTTCGTTGGACCGACCGGAGTGGGAAAGACAGAGCTTGCAAAGGGTCTGGCTGAGTTTTTGTTTGATTCGGAGGATGCTCTTTTGAGGATTGACATGACAGAGTACATGGAAAAATTCTCTATAAGCCGTCTTATCGGCGCTCCTCCCGGGTACGTCGGTTATGAAGAGGGCGGACAGCTCACTGAGAAGGTTAGAAGGAAACCGTTTTCGGTGATTCTATTTGACGAAATTGAAAAGGCTCATCCTGACATTTACAATATTCTTCTTCAGGTTTTGGATGACGGAAGGCTGACTGACGGACAGGGGCATTTGGTTGATTTCAGAAACTCAGTGATTATAATGACATCGAACATCGGCTCTCACAAGGTTGATTTTTCTTTAAACAGCGAAAGAGTGAGAGATGAGATAGAAACAGCTATCAAAAACCATTTCAGGCCTGAATTTATAAATCGGCTCGACGATATAATAATATTTAAAAAACTTAATGAGAATGAAATAGAGGAGATTGTGAAAATTCAGCTTGCACATGTGAAAAAGAGAGCAGAGGAGTACGGAGTAAAGGTTGAATTTTCTGAAAACACAATAAGGAAAATAGCGAAAGAGGGATTTTCAGAGGACTATGGAGCTCGACCGATTAAGAGGATGATACAAAGCGAAGTTGAGAACAAACTTTCACAGATGATCATCTCAGGGGAGATAAAGAAAGGACATGACACCATTAAGCTATAATGTTTTGTAATTAGGTGTCAACCCTGTGCGTCCGCCCTGAATAGTCAAAACAAATACAATACAACTGGCGGCAGGGAGGTTAGCGTTCATTCGGACATCATCACCGGCAGCATATCATGGCTAAGTAGAGTTGGATCAGAGAAGGTTTTACTCAAATGTGAACTGAGAGATGATTAATCAGCTTCTCTTTACGCCTCCGAGAAAAACGTCTGTCAATTCAGACCCTGAAACATGTAAAATATCAGTTGACATAATAATATATTGTGTTAAAATCACTACTTTAATCAAACAAAGGAGTGTTATGTTCAAAATTCTCGCCATAAACCCGGGTTCTACCTCCACGAAAATTGCAGTCTATTTTGACGAGAAAGAGGTTTTTAAAAAGACAATAACCCATTCGGAGACCGAGCTTTCGAATTTCAAACACATAATAGACCAGTATGATTTCAGAAGGAAGGCGATAGAAGAGGTCCTTGAAGAACACAACTACAATGTTCATGATTTTGACGCTTTCGTCGGAAGAGGGGGGCTTGTCAAACCGATACCCTCGGGAACTTATAAAGTCAGCGACCAGTTGATAGATGACCTGAAACACTCAAAGATGGGAGAGCACGCATCAAATTTGGGCGGAATGGTCGCCCTTGCATTTGAAAAGGAATCCGGAAAGCCGTCATTCATAGTCGACCCTGTGGTTGTGGATGAATTGAGCGATTTGGCAAGATTGACAGGATTTCCTGAAATTGAGAGGGTCTCAATCTTTCATGCTCTTAATCAGAAAGCAGTTGCAAGAAGGGCGGCAAAGGAGCTTGAAAAAAAGTATGAGGATTTGAATTTGATTGTAGTCCATCTCGGAGGAGGAATATCGGTCGGAGCCCATAAAAATGGAATGGTCGTTGACGTCAACAATGCTCTCAACGGCGACGGTCCGTATGCTCCGGAGAGGGCTGGAAGCGTTCCCGCATGGGGTTTGTATAAATTTATAAAAGAGCACAATATGGACGAAAAGGATTTCAAAAAACGGCTTGCAGGAAAGGCAGG
>JAQVDU010000097.1 GCA_028698175.1 bacterium
GCTGGAAGTCCTCGTGCCGGATTTCAGGCAGGACATAAGGAACCTTTCAAAACTAAGCTTGAAAAATATTGACGTATTCAATCATAATCTCGAGACAGTAAAAGACCTGTATCCTTTTGTAAGGCAGAGAGCAAGCTATGAATTCTCTCTTTCAATGCTGAGAGAGGCAAAGAGGATGGGTTTTTTGACAAAAACCGGAATAATGGTGGGACTTGGAGAGAGTTTCAGCCAAATCGAAGAGCTTTTCAAGGAAGTTGCAAAATGCAAAGTCGACATAATAACCATAGGCCAGTACATAATGCCCACCAAGAGACACTTTCAGGCGAAAAAGTATTATCTGACAAGCGAGTTTCAAGAACTGAAAGAAATGGCCCTTGGCGCGGGAATAAAGAAGGCTGTCGCTGGGGTATTCGTGAGGTCATCCTATAATGCATATGAAACATACAAGGAAGTGAAGAATGATGAATAAGAATAAGACAAAGGTCGTGCTGCTTTTAAGCAATAAGGGCGGAACGGGAAAATCGACCCTTTTGACAAACACCGCATACCTTCTGGCAACTCTTTTCGGAAAGAAGGTGGGTGTAATTGATTTGGACTTTCACTCGCCAGACCTCCCGTCCATGTTCGGAGTCGAATCAAGAAAACTCGGCATACAGAACAAGAGGCTGATGCCCGTAAAGGTGCTTCCGAATCTCTACATGGTCTCTTACGGCTTCTACCTCACAGATAAGAAGCTCCCCATCATCATGAGGGGCATTGAAGAGAGACTCGTGGCAGACCAGTTCATAAACTCTGTAGATTGGAGCGAATTCGACGTGCTTCTGATAGACGTGCCGGCAAACCTTTCAGACGGCGCTCTGACCGTCGTTGATCAGATAAAACCGATTGACGGAGCGGTTATAACAACGAGCTCCCAGGATATATCATTGACGGATACTGAGCGTTCGATACAGTTCGCGCTTCAGTATTCAATACCGATTCTCGGAATGGTTGAAAACATGTCATATCTGAACTGCCCGCAGTGTTCTGCGAAGCTTGAACTATACAAGAGGGAAAACTTTGAGGGTCTTGCTGATTTTTACAAGCTTGACATTCTCGGCAGGATTCCCTTTGAGAGGGAGATACTTATATCCGTTGACGTGGGCGTGCCCTTTGTCGAAAAATGCAAAGAGAACGCGCAGGTGGAGTCATTCAAGCAGATAACGGAAAAAATTCACCAGAAGATATTCAAATGATCGAGCTCTCTCTGTCAACAATCTACTTCAACAGAGGCGAGATTGACTTTGAATCAATCGGCAGAGGCGGGTTTGAAAGAGTTGAAATCATCTGCGAAGACATACTTTCAAACGACGACCCTTCTGTCCTGCCCCTTGTTTTAAACTCTGTTAAGAAGGCGAATCTTCAGGTTTCATCGGTCCATGCCTTTTATAGGGGGGTTGATATATCCTCGGAAGACAAATGGCTGAGGACTAAATCTCTCAGGGAAATTGAAAAATCAATAATCACTGCGTCGAGACTCTCGTGCAATGACGTAATAGTCCACCTTTCTGATAAAATCAGAGAGAATGCGAACAGAAAGAATCTGCTGGCTAACGCTTTTGATTCGCTCGAAGAGGCGGCAAAGACGGCTGAGAAATTTTCAGTCAACCTTCTTTTGGAGAATCTTCCTTCAGATATGCTGATGTCGAGGCCGGATGAGATTGATGAGGCGGTCAAGCGCGGATTCAAACTGTGCTTTGACATGGGACATGCTTTAATGACAAACATTGACTGCCTTGATTTCTGCAGAGATTATGCCGATTCAATAAAAGAAATCCACGTTCATTTCAATGATTCAAAATCGGACACACACTCTTTTTTCAGAAACGCTGATGACTTGAATCTGTTAAAAGACATAATGTTGATTCTCAAAGACAAAGCAAGGTACACTCTTGAGATGAAGACCGAAAAGAGAATTGATGATATGCTCAGGGTTTTTGATTCTTTCTTTTTTATGAAAACAGCGGATGGGGAAAAGGTATGATACCGATAAAGACGGACAAAGAGCTTCAACTGATGCGCACAGGCGGAAAGATACTCTCCGAGATACTCTCTGAGACGGGAGAGCTTTTAGAGGAAGGCATGACCACCCTTGACATTGAAATGAGAATAAGAAAGATGCTGAGAAACAAAAGAGTGAAATCTCCTTTCTTCGGCTACAGGGGTTATCCTTCGGCATCATGCATCTCAGTCAATGAAGAGGTTGTTCACGGAATACCGTCAAAGAAAATAATAAAAAACGGAGACATAGTCTCGGTAGACCTCGGAGTCACTTACAAAGGATACAACACTGACGCGGCGCGCACCTTTATCGTGGGAATATGCGATGAAGAATCTTCAAAGCTCGTCTCTGCGACCAGGGAGGCATTCTTTGCGGGCGCAAAGATGGCTGTCGAGGGCAACTGCCTATATGACATATCCAGCGAGATAGAGCGGGTCATTTCCGCGAGGAATTTCACGCTCGTGAGGGAATTTGTTTCGCACGGAGTGGGAAGAGAGCTTCATGAGGAGCCCTTCTTCGTCAATTTCGGAAAAAAGAACACGGGCCCTAAACTGAAAAAAAATATGACGCTTGCAATCGAGCCGATGGTCAATGCCGGCGTCTATAATGTCAGGATACTCGAAGACGGATGGACTGCGGTGACAGCTGACAGGAAAAGGTCTGCCCACTATGAAAACACTGTCGCAGTCAAAGAGAACGAATGCGAAATATTAACCGAAAATAAGGAGTAAAAAATGGAAAAGAAGCTTGGCTACGAGAGAAAGAGCTGTTGGCTCAAATACTCTGAAAAAGAGACGAAAGAAGTGCATTCATACGCTGAAGACTACAAAGATTTCCTCAGCAGGTCAAAGACAGAGCGTTTGTCAGTGGAAAACATAAAGAAGCTTGCCATAAAGAACAAATTTTCGGAGAGCTCAAAAAAAACATTTTTCATTGAAAACAGGGGCAAGAACCTCGCCATCGTAAAGATGGGGGCTGTTTCCCCCCTCAAAGGCATCAATATCATAGGGTCCCACGTTGACGTGCCGAGAATAGACCTCAAACAGGTGCCTCTCTATGAAAAGGAGAACATAGCGCATTTCAAGACGCACTATTACGGGGGCATAAAAAAATATCACTGGCTTTCAAGGCCCCTCGCGATATACGGAGTTGTATTTTTAAAGAACGGAAAAAAACTCGACATAGCGATAGGAGACGATGACAATGATCCTGTCTTTGCGATCAACGACCTTCTTCCCCACCTTTCGCGCTCCCAGAATTCAAAGACAGTGAACGAGGCGTTTGAAGGGGAGAAACTGAACATAATAGTCGGATCTATACCTTTGAAGAAGACGGAGAAGGATGCTGTGAAAGCCAATGCGCTCGAAATAATAAACCGCAAGTATTCGATTGTCGAAGAGGATTTCATTTCAGCGGAGCTTGAGGTTGTTCCTCAGGGAAAAGCGAGAGACATAGGATTTGACAGGGGTCTTGTGGGCGGTTACGGCCATGATGACAGGATTTGCGGATACACATCTGCGACTGCGATATTCGAGGCAAAGAACAAAAAGACGGCATGCGCCATACTCTTTGACAAAGAGGAGGTCGGTTCACAGGGCGCAACCGGAGCTCAGTCAAAATTCATTGAAGACATCATAATAGAGATTCTCAAGAGAGCAGGCGAAAAGCCCACTTATGAAAATATAAGAACCGTCATGAAGAACAGCGACCTTCTATCGAGCGACGTATCATGCGGAATTGACCCTGATTTTCAGGAGGTTCATGAACAGAACAACGGAGCTAAAATAGGGTACGGACTCGTCATAACCAAATACACCGGCTCAGGCGGAAAGTACGGCGCCAATGACTCCGGAGCGGAATTTGTTTTCAAAGTCAAATCCATATTCGATAAAGCCGGGGTGACCTGGCAGACGGCTGAACTCGGAAAAGTTGATGCAGGAGGCGGAGGAACCATAGCGGCATATCTTGCCAACCACGGAATCAGCGTCATTGACTGCGGAACCGCTCTTCTGGGAATGCATTCGCCGTTTGAAATAGCGTCAAAAGCAGACCTGTTCGAAACGCACAGGGGCTATAAGGCATTCTTTGAAGCTTAGAATAACTATTGCATAAATATTATAAATTATTATAATTGTATGAAATTAAAAAGGAGTAAGGGCAAATGAAAAAGGTCGCAATCTTTCTTGCGTTTTTTATTTTGATATCAATATTCGCTTATTCCCAGGATATGAAGAGCTTCTACTTTTCACCCAACGAAGAAAATATGCTGATGATACGGGTGAACATATGGGGTTACGTTCATAATCCGAACTCGGTTCTTATTCCCGACGGCACAGACCTTGTGACTGCTCTCTCCTATGCAGGCGGTCCGAGCGAAAGCGCAAACGTCAACCATGTTGTAATACTCCATGCTGACGGAACGAAGACAAAGTGCGACATCGCAAAGTTCAAAGGGGAGGGAAGCAGGGAGCACAATCCGGTCATGCGTCCGGGAGACACTGTGATGATAAAGGGCAACTTTCTCTACCATTTTACAAACTTTGTGACTAAAGTATATCAGGTGGCGGTAGTGGCAAGCGTACTAGTGACCATTTATAACGCCTTTTCGGCGGAATAACCAACCAAGAGGTGAATGATGTTAGAGGAAATACACGAACGGGAAAAGCTCTCTCTGAATGAGTATATTGCGATATTCCGCAAATATAAATTCATAATAATCGGAATAGCCACAGCAATAGTATTGATGTCCATGATATTCTCTTTCCTTGAAAAACCTGTATACGTGGCGAAGACAGTCATCATGCTTGAGAAGATAAACACAGGAAGCACTTTCTTTCAGGTGACAGACCCGATAGGCATGCTTGCAATGATGAACAACCAGATTCAGATAATAAAATCGAGGAAGCTCTTTGTAAGGGTCAACGAAGGATTCCGGACGGACACAGTGCTTAGAAACATGGGATATGAGAAGGTCGCGGCTTCAAGAAACAGAGTGTCGGTCTTCTCGATACAGGACACCTACATAATTGAAATTTCATACAAGGACAATGACCCGTTTCTGGCGGCGTACATAGCCAATAAAATAGCGGAAGAGTACTACAACATGAACCTCGAGATGCAGAAATCAACTGTCTCGCAGGTGAGGGCATTCCTTGAGGAACAGCTTGTCAAGATTGAGAGCGAGCTTAACAGAGCTGAAATGCTTCTCAGAGATTACAAAAAATCAAGCAAGATATCCACCCTTGAAAGGGAGACGGAACTTCTCATTGCGCAGCTCTCGACCTTTGAGGCAGAGTACAACAAGGTGATGATGGAGATAGAGACAGACCAAAAGAAGATAGAGTATCTGACGGCAACGCTCAATGAGACTCAGAAGAATCTCGTAGACGACATAAGCAAATACAAGTCCATAGTGATGGAGCAGGTTCTATCGGAAATAACAAAAACAGAGTCAATGAAAGCCAACTATATCTCCCAGGGGTATGCAAAAGACCACCCTAAAATTAAGGAGATGGATTCCAGGATAGAGCAGCTGAAATCTCAGCTTAAAGAGGAGTCGGCAAAGACGTATCAGGACCGCCTCGTTTCTGCAGACCCTGTAAAATACTCAAACCAGATAGTTCAGGACCTCATACTGCTCAATACGAACATCGCATTTCTCAATGCCCAGAAGGCAGGCCTTGAATCCGTTCTTGAATCATACAACAAACAGATAGAAAAGCTGCCTGACCAGGCGATACAGTTAGCGCGCCTGCAGAGAAACGCTACTGTCAATGAAGAGATATACCTCATGCTGAAAAAGAGGTATGAAGAGGCGAAGCTTCAGGAAGTGGCAGAGGTGGGAAACATAAGAATAGTAGACGAAGCAGTGAAGCCGAATCCAAACAATCCGGTGAGCCCCAAAAAGGACAGAAACCTTGTGCTGGGACTGATAACGGGAATTCTTCTCGGCGTCACAGTCGCATTTATGCTATTCTTCCTTGACGAGTCTGTAAAGACGACCGAAGAGGTCGAGGTTTATACGGGAGAGCAGATTCTCGGAATCATAACATTCATTGGCAATGCCCACGGAAAGAAGAGCAAGCAGTCAAAGAAAGTCTCTGAGGACGAGCTTATTGAGAAGATGCGCTCAAAGCTTATAACAAACATGGAGCCCCACGCGCCGATAGCAGAGGCGTACAGAAGCATAAGGACGCAGTTAAAGTACAGAAGCAAAGAGGGTGAGAAGCTTGTTTACGTGATGACATCCTCCATTCCCGGAGAAGGAAAATCCACGACTCTGACAAACCTTGCGATAACTGTTGCCAACCTCGGCAAAAAAACTGTGATAGTCGATGCCGATATGAGAAAGCCGGTGGTTCACAAGATATTCAACGTAAGAAACGGAATAGGACTGGCCCACTACATAAACAGAAAGGCGACGTTTGAAGAGATTCTGAGAACAACTGAAGTCGAAAACCTCGACGTAATAACATACGGCACAAGGCCTATCAACCCTTCCGAGCTTCTTGAAAGCGAAGTGATGAAAGAGCTTCTTGACGTGTGCAGGTCCAAGTATGATTACATCTTCATTGATGCGCCTCCGGTCAATGTTGTCACAGACCCGATAATTCTCGCCAATTACGCAG
>JAQVDU010000098.1 GCA_028698175.1 bacterium
GATCTGGTGATCTTTGGCTTTTAGAATTTTTATTCATATACTTATACCTGCGCTCTTCTTTTTGTCATTCCAGTTCAAATCCGCCGGAATCGCATTTATACCGATATACTCATTCATGCTGTATTTTCTGGCGCCGAAAAGAAAACCATTCAGATCCGCATTTTTGATTTTCTTCGTTTTTTGGCTATTGATGCTTTACTGGCTTCTATTTATAAATGTCGATCTTAACGTTCTTCAGAGAGTGCTGATAGGATTCGGATGGGTTTTTCTCTCTGCGCTGATGGGGCTAGTTTGGTCATTCCCTTATTCGTTCATATCACTTAAAAAAAATGAAATTTACCTTCTGCCGGTCGCCCTCTCTGCGACGGAGTTTTTATTGAGTTTTTCAAGGGACCTCTCTTTTCTGTGGGTCACTCCTTCAACAGCTGTGATTGACTATCCTGTGATGGTGCAGAGCGCTGACCTTGGAGGTTCATACCTTGTCTCCCTTTTAGTTATAATGTTCTCCGTTGTTTTATTTAAAATGTTCAGCAAAAAAAGAGCTCCGTTGGAAAAAATGCTCTTTGCTCTTCTTGCATTTGCAGTGGTTATTTACGGAGCCAAAAGAATGAGCGAGGATTACACCGGAGATAAAATTAACGTGACTGTCGTTCAGCCAAACATACCCGGCGAGATGAAGGAATCATACAGAGAGTTCGTCGAGTACAGGTTCGCTTCTATAAAAGAAAATCTAAAGGCCGCGGCAGAGCAGAGCGGCGATGTTGTGATATTTCCAGAAACCGCTTCTCCCGTTTATCTTACAAAGAGAGCAAACAATGAGATCCGCGATTATCTTTTGAATTTTGCAGACTCGACCGGGAAAGCTATAATTATAGGAGGGCTGACGTACGAGTACGGAAAGAAAAACGAGGATGACAGATATTATAATTCTGCGTTTTACATATCTAAAGGTGAAACCATTGAATCCTATCACAAAATACGCTGCGTTCCTTTCGTAGAGAGGATGCCTTATGAAGAGAAACTGAGAATTCTAAAGAAAATAGACTATGGTCAGGGCGGCTACTCTGTAGGAGAGTCCCAGATTCCTTTTGACAGAGACGGCATCGCAATATCTGCCTATATTTGTTTCGAGTCGATATTTCCCTCTTACGTTGCAGGATTTTCCAGAAGCAAGTCAAAGCTTCTTGTGAACATATCTGAGGATGCCTGGTTTATAAAATCAATCGGTGCCCGCCAGCACTATCAGGCAGGCATACTAAGGGCTGTTGAAAACAGAAAGTACCTTATAAGATGTTCAAACCCGGGAATCTCTGCGGTTGTCGACCCGTGCGGAAGAGTTTTATACTCGACAAAGCTCAATTCAGCCGAGGTTTTTACTTATGAGGTCGCTCTTCTCGAAAAAGAGGCTTTCTTCGCCTCTTCAAAAAATCTTCTTCCGAAGATTTTTCTTTTTATTACTCTTCTGACTTTAATCGCAAAAATAATACGGAGGAAAAATGACAAATCCAAGACTGAGAATAGCGCCTAGCCCCACAGGTTATCTCCACGTGGGTACGGCGAGGACAGCGCTTTACAATTATTTATATGCCAGACAAAAGAACGGCGTCTTTGTTCTGAGAATCGAAGACACCGATGTGGAACGTTCTTCAAAAGAGATGACTGAAATAATTATTGAGGGGCTAAAGTGGCTCGGGCTGAATCATGATGAAGGTCCGTTTTATCAGTCGGATTATTTCTCCCATTATACCGATTACCTTCCTCAGCTTGAAAAAACAGGCGGGATATACAGGTGCTTCTGTACGCCCAAGGAGCTTGAGGAGAGAAAACAGAATGTGATTGCCGAGAAAAAGGCGTGGAAGTATGACAGAAAGTGCCTTCATCTTTCCGATGAAGAGATAAAGGAAAATATCGAGAAAAAAAAGCCATTTGCGTGGAGAGTTAGGGTTCCGGAGGGAAAGACAAGCTATGATGACCTCATCCACGGAGTCATTGAAAAGGAGAACAGCGAGATAGAGGATTTCGTCATCGTGAGAAGCGACAACACTCCCGTATACAATTTCGCGGTTGTGATTGATGATTTCAGAATGAAGATTACGCATGTGGTAAGGGGAGACGACCACATATCGAATACTTTCAAACAGCTGCATATATACAGGCTTCTTGACGCGACACCGCCTTCTTTTGCCCATCTTCCTCTGATTCTCGATGAAAACAAGGCAAAGCTTTCGAAGAGGACCGGGACCGTATCGGTTCTTGCATTCAGAGATATGGGAGTTCTGCCTGAGGCATTCGTCAATTTCATAGCCCTTATAGGATGGAATCCAGGCGGCGACAGAGAGATAATGTCGCTAAGCGAGATGACTGACCTCTTCTCATTCGAGAAGGTGACAAAGAAGGGAGGTGTCTTTGATTACAAAAAACTTGAGTGGATGAATTCAAAGTACATCACAAACTATGACTCATCAAAACTGCTTGACCTTACAATGCCTTTTTTCAGGAGCGCAGGAATTGAAACAAGCTCGTTTGACAGAGAGAAACTGATGAAAATAATGGACAGCGTAAAGGAGAAGGCGAGGTATTTAAAGGACATTCCTGAGCTGACAAGATTCTTCTTTGAGGATGTGAAAACTTATGACGAAAAAGGGAAGGCGAAGTATCTGACTCCAGAAAGAATTGAACATCTGAAGGTTTTAAAAGAGAAGCTGAATTCTCTTAAGGAATTCAGCCATGATGAAATCGAAAACATCTACAAAACATACGCGGGGGAGAAAGACCTCAAGGGAGGCGACATTATACATCCGACAAGGCTCGCTCTATCAGGAAGAACAGAAGGGCCCTCGCTCTTTCTGATGATGGAAATAATGGGAAAGGAAACGGTTTTTTCACGCTTGACAAAAATCATAGAATCTGATATATTATAGCACTTGAAATGTGGCGGTATCGTCTAGGGGCTAGGACGTGTGGTTCTCAGCCATAAAACCGGGGTTCGATTCCCCGTACCGCTACCAAATTGGGGACGGTGCTTGACTTCTTGACTTTCTCAACTCAATTCGGAAATCCATTGGGGAGTCGTCCAACGGCAGGACTCATGACTCTGGATCATGCTATCGGGGTTCGAATCCCTGCTCCCCAGCCAATTTACACAGGAAGGGTCATTTATACCAAATTGAAATGCCCCTTCCCTCTGATAATCAACATCTTCACCATTTACATAAAAGTTCGAACTTATCTTTCTCAATAATTCAGCCTTTTTTTGAGAATTTCCGTTAAGATATGTAGTTTTCATACTTACGCATAGTTCGAAGAATTCCTTTGAATCTTGTTCCCAGTTGGGATTATAATTTGAAGCATCACGCGAGTTTCCTCTAAATGATGCAATTTCGGTTTCCAACTGTGCTTTTTTTGTAACATACATATTTTTGTCTATTATTCTTTCGAGATAGGCGTCTAATAGTTTTTGCAATTTATCTTCAAGAATCTTTAATCGCTTTTCAGATTCTTCCTTTTTGCCCAGTTTTGGATTTTCTTCTGCTTTAGCAATATCAAAATATGTTTGTAATATCACCTCATAGTCTTTTAACTTAATTTCATTTTCTTCAATTACTTTCAACAAAATCTTTTCTAATTCCTTTTCATTATAATACCTAACCCCATCGTGTTTTATATGTTTTGAACAGGCATAGTAAATATACTTTTTTTTTGCTTTGCTCCCAACGAGCAACCCCTTACAAGTTCCACAGCGAATAAGGTGAGAGTAAGAGAAGGTATGTTTTAGTCTGCGATAGTGCCTTCGTTTGAATAAACTGTTTGCGCTGTTAAAAGCCTCTTCGGAAATGATTTTAGTATGAGACAGGTTATAACGAACATCATTATAGATAATGTAACCGCAGTAAATGGGATTATTAAGAATATTATATAGATTCTTTGCTGAAATGATTTTCCCACGAGCGCTTCTAATACCAATATTTTTAAGTTCAGTATATAGGGTTCTCACTGAGTATTTGCCAGTAAGGAAGGTACTAAAGACGGTTTTTACCACATCAGCCATTTGGGAATCGAGTTCAATTTGGTGGGTGATTTGGTTGTTTTTGTAACCAATGGGGGCTTTGGAATAGAATTGACCCTTTTTCAGTTTTTCAACAAACGACAATTTAACTCTTTCCGAGATGTTATCGGAGTATGTCACTGACATCCCAGTTTCCATAAGCCAAGCAAATTTTTCGAAAGGGCTACTCTTTTTATTGATGATTCGATTACTTGAAGTAAAATGGATGTTTAAATCGTACTTTTTTATCAATTGCTCAATATTGGCAAAATCCTGTACGTTGCGGCTCAATCTATCTGCATTGTAAAGAAGAATATGCTTAATTCCTGACTTACAAACAAATTCTAGCATCTCATTGAACTGTTTTCTGACAGCATCCGTCCAAGCGGATTCTGTAACCTTCCAGGTCTTGATAAGATGAAAATTCTTACGCAATGCGTATTCATTCCCGATTCGCTCTTGGGCTTCCAAACTGAACCCTTCCTGCTGACCTATTGAACTAATTCTGCAGAAAAGGATGCATTTCTCCCTATTCATTTTTCGTCAAGTTGAATTAGGCGTTTGATGTGGTATTGCTGAATTTTATTGGGAAAATTTCTTTTGTTAAACCATCGGTTCACAGTTGCAAAAGAAACATGTAATAGGTCAGCAACATCCTTTTGGGAGAGTCTTTTATCAAAACGATAAATTTCCAGTTTGTTTATAAGTTCTTTTTCTTTCATAATGAACATTATATAACAAAATATAACATAAATCAAGATGAAAGGAATGATTTTATTTCTGTTTCACTTTTGCATTGAATATCTTTTTCTAAATCTACAGTGATTTCAGGGAAAAACATTTTAACTATTTTGGATTTACTTTCATCATCTGCTTTAATGAAAAGAAGCGGAAGATTTTCAAAAAGATAAGCAATTCTCTCTCTTGAAAGATTATCAGATTCGCCATCTGATTGTAGAGATTCCTTTAATGTGTCAAGTTCTTCACCTTTCTCCTTTATTAAATTATCAAATTGTTCTCTAACCGTAGGAGAAATATTAACTGGAAAACTGCTAATAAGATTCTTTAATTCCTTTTCTTTGATAGAAAGGAGTCTTTTGGCGTTTTCAATTTGAACTAATTTCTTTGCTCCATCACTATACAATGTAATTTTTGTTAATAAATCTAATTTATCTTTCTTGAATGTTAGTTTTGATGATAATTTATTTAGAATCTCTTTTCTATCCTGATTATTTACTCGCAAGTATATCTTATTATCGTTTTTGCACTTGTTGCAAAAATGGTAAATATATTTTTCTTTTTTTATGTCTGGAGTCAATACTGTGCCACATTCTTTACAGTAGAAAATATTTTGAAAGGGAAGATTCCTATGAGTCTTTTGTTTTCTAATGGAATTTGACATTAAGTTTTCCTGGACTTTCAAAAATAAATCTTTATCGATTATTGCTTCGTGGGTTCCCTTATATAACTTGCCGTGCCATTTCATTTCACCAATATAGAAAGAATTGTGAAGAAGATTATCCATTACCTTCAAACTGAGAGTTTTACTCAAACCCAATAAGATTGCTTTTTTTCTGACTTCGGGAAGAAGAGTTCTCAAGGAGCATCTTTCAGTTGCGTATTCGTTAAAGATAAATTTTACAAGTTCTGCCTCTTCCTCTACTTTGGTAATTATTTGCATTTTTCTTTTATAACCAAGTGGCAATATGCTTCCAGGATATCTTCCAACTGACAAGAGTGCCTTCGCACTTGATTTAGAGCGTGAGGACTTTCTATCTGATTCCCTCTGTGCGTCTAAGATACGAGCCTGAAACAGCCCGAAATCTTCTTCTGTTGAATCCTTGCTTAGAAAGATGTCGCTCGTAGCGATGTGAATGTTCATCTTATCGTTTTTTATCAGGGAAATCAATTTAGTCGTTTCACTAACATTGCGTGATAATCTCGAGAAATCGTAGAAAACCAATGTTTTGATTTTCGACATAGTTGCCTCTTCCAGTAATTTGCTGAATTCTTTACGTTTTTTGCTTTTCCAAGCAGATTCTGTTATTGGTCTCTCGACAATATTGGTAAAACCTTTTCGCTTTGCATAATCAGAACAATAATTAGCCTGTTCTGTGAGCGAAAATCTTTCAGTTTGTTTTATAGAAGAAACTCTTGAGACAATCATGCATTTGTTTTCATGAAAATTATTGTTTTTGCAATCTCGTGAAAAGTTACTATTTAATTCCTCTAATTTAATGGCATAATATTGCGGAAATTTGCCACTTGAAGCAAATTGCCTGAGTTTTGATATTGGCAAACCTGTCATTTCCGATATTTTATCAATACCATAAGTCTTTATAAGTGAATTATATTGTTTATTCATATATTCTCCTTATCAATTTTATCTAGTATTTCTGCAAGTTCTAAAAATATTGACGATAGTCTCTCCAAAGTATCCTCCGTTACATTTTCTTCGAACACCTCTGACATGGAATTTGTCAAATCAATTTTACTGCTGTATTTATTCATTAACCACCTCCGTTGAAGATGGCTGATAT
>JAQVDU010000099.1 GCA_028698175.1 bacterium
CCTTGTTTTGACTGCGAATGATAAAGTCTCAAAGATCGACTCCGCGGAGTACTCGGTTAACGGAGATGTCTACAGAAACGCTCTGCCGAGTGACGGCGTCTTTGATTCAAAATCGGAAAAATTTGAAATAAACATACCCAGAGAAAAAAATCAGTCTCTCTCCATAGTCGTGAGAGTCTATGATGCATCAGGAAACTGCGCAGTGCTTTCAAAGGCAGTGAAGTGAAGATATTTGCCGCCGCCGGAGCCATGTAAGGAACTCTCTCATCCCTAGAGACAGAAAGGATTTTCAACTCGGTCTTTGATGATTGCCCGAGTTTTTCCGTTCTTCCTGTCTCTGACGGTGGAGATTCATTCTTGAGCTTTGTCAAACGCATGCTGCCGGAGATGAAGGAAAGAAGACTTCGGACGATTTCCTGCGACGGAGAGTCCATATACTCAAAGGTTCTGGTCTCAAAGAACTGCGCCTTCATAGAGTCTTCTCTGACGTGCGGAATAATGAAAAAATTTCTTCCCATAACGCAGAGAACGAGCGAAGGGGTCGGCATACTTATAAAAAAGCTGTATGATTTGAAAAGAACAATCTACGTGGGAATAGGAGGCACTCTTACATGCGACATCGGATACGGAATGTTGAAGGCTCTGAATGTTGAGTGCTCTTCCTATGAAGGAACGAATATTCTGAAAGATTCAAAAAAATCCCGGATGTATTCTCTGCTTGCCGGGATAGCTGACGTCAACTCGCCTCTTGAAGGAGAGTACGGAGCGGTTATGTATCTTAAACAGAAAAGAGCAACGACCGCCGAGATAAAAAGAATCAAGAATCTGCTCTGTAAAACAAGCAGAACTTTGAATGCTTGCAACATGAAGCATGCGGGAAGCGGCGGCGGGCTCGGCCTGGCAATGACTCTTGCAGGCGGGAGAGTTGCCGATAATTTTGATTTCATTGACTTATCAATCGGAGTAAAAAAAAGAATTAAAGAAGCAGACGTTGTTATCGTCAATGAGGGAGCATTTGACCTGCAGTCGAAAAAGGGAAAACTGACGGGAAGAATAGTGGAAGAAGCTTTAAGGCAAAAAAAGAAAGCTGTCATCATAGCCGGAGGATTCAATGAAACTCCCCGCGGAGCGCTTGAAATAAAAGTGAAAGAGCCGCAAAAACCGTCAAGAGAGAATTATATCCGGAATTTTTACTGCGCTGTGAAAAAAACAAAGGAGCTTTTATATGGATGAAAGAATCTGCGTGCTTTACGGAGGGCCTTCGAAAGAGAGCGAAGTGTCAAGGCGGTCTGCCCTCAGAATAAACCATGCCCTTTTAAAGAAGGGTTACAATTCAAAACTTCTTGAATACGGAGCGGACTCGGCAAGCCAGTTGAAGGGGAATTTCGAAAAAATATTCAACATTATGCACGGAAGGCCGGGAGAGGACGGACTTGTACAGGGTTTGTTTGAACACCTGCAGATACCATACACCGGGTCAGGGATAATTCCAAGCGCAATAACAATGAACAAGTACATAAATCAACAGGTCGTGATGTCATTCGGCATACCGGTTCTGAAATCCGTCTATCTCAACAGCGATATTCTTTCCGATGACCCCGGTATTTTGAAAAGAAACTTCCCTGGAAAGATCATTCTCAAGCCGAATACAGGCGGTTCCTCGGTGGGAGCCTTCATCTGCAAAGCGGAGGAAGCCGCTGAAAGGCTCGAAGGTAAAATAAAGGAATTCGGAGATTACATAGCAGAAGAGTATGTGGAAAACGGCACCGAGGTGACAGTCGGAATCATAAAGGATAATGGAGTGAGGGTTTTGACTCCTCTTCAGCTTGTGCCAAAAAATGCATTCTATGACTATCACGCCAAGTACACTTCAGGAATGACGGATTTTATAATCCCGCCAAAACTTTCAAGCGAGACGACAGAGAGAATGATGAAAATGAGCAGTGAGATATTCGTAAAACTGAGGATGGACACTTTTGCAAGGGTGGACTTTATAGTTTCAAAAGAGAATGAGATTTACGAACTTGAGGTGAATTCGATTCCGGGAATGACAGACCTCTCAGATTTGCCTCAGGAGGCTGAATTTGACGGAATTGAATATGCAGAGCTGGTTGAAAAACTTTTAATGACTGCAGGAGTGAATAAAGATGCTTGACGGACTCTCTTCAAAGATAAACAAAATATTTCAGAACATAAAAAATAAGGGGCGTGTCACTGACGACGATATAAAGCAGACAATGCGGGAGATACGGTTGGTGCTTCTCGAATCAGACGTGAATTATCTAATCGTCAAGGATTTCATTGCCGAAGTAGAGAGTGAGGTAAGGGGTCAGGACGTTCTCAAATCGCTCAAGCCGGAGCATATTATTATAAAGGCAGTCAATGACAAAATGGTTTCTATGCTGTCTTCCGGAGATTCCAGAGTTCATTTCAAGGGAAATCCGTCCATAGTTATGCTTGTCGGCCTCCAGGGAACCGGAAAGACAACCACTGCCGGAAAGCTGGGTGCTCTCTTCAACAAACAAAACAGAAGAACAATGCTCGTGCCATGCGACGTTAAAAGGCCTGCCGCATATGAACAGCTCAAACAGACCGCTGAGAAAACAGGATGCATATTCTTTGGACAGATGTCGGAAGACCCTGAAAAGACAGTATCGGACGCGGTCAGGGAAGCCCATGACAAGAACATTGACACCCTTATACTTGATACGGCCGGCCGGCTGCATATTGACGAAGAGCTTATGAACGAACTGTCGATTCTTGAAAAAAAATACAAGCCTGCCGAAATACTCTATGTAGGCGATTCAATGACCGGACAGGATGCTGTATCAAGTGCCAAAGGATTCAAGGAAAAGCTCTCTCTCACGGGCATAATACTGACCAAGATGGACGGAGACCAGAAGGGAGGAGCAGCCCTTTCAATTGTCAAGACTACCGGGTGTCCGATAAAATTCATATGCACAGGAGAACATCCGGATAAGATTGAGGAGTTTCATCCTGAGCGTCTGGTGTCGAGAATTCTCGGTATGGGGGACATTCTATCTCTTGTGGAGAAAGCAGAAGAGCTTGTGTCAAAGGAAAAAGCAGAGGACCTGGAGAAGAAGCTGTTTGAGGGAAGGTTCGATTTTGAGGATTACCTGAATCAGATAAAGCAGATAAAGAAGATGGGGCCTTTAAGAGATATTCTGAAGATGATACCCGGCATGGGTTCAAAGATCAAAACAACGGGAGACGAGGAGGAGAACCTGAAGAAGGTGGAAGCGATAATCTCGTCTATGACACTCAAAGAGAGAAGAAATCCGGTTTTGCTGAACAACAGAAGCAGAGTGAAAAGAATCGCATCTGGAAGCGGAACGAGCGTCGCCATGGTCAAGTACGTGATAAGTCAGCACAAGAACATGAAGAAAATGATGAGCATGTTTAAAAACAAGGGATTCGGTCCAAAAAATTTCATGTAAAAAAAGCCCCCTTAAAGGGGGCTTTTTTTTGAGTCTCTTTTACTCTCCCAGAATCAAAAATTCAATTCTTCTGTTTAATGCTCTTCCGTCCTTAGTGCCGTTGTCCGCAACGGGCATGAGCTCTCCGAATCCTTTTGCTACTACTCTTAGAGGGTCTATTCCGTGCGAAACGAGATAGTTTCTCACCGACTCAGCCCTTGCCTGCGAAAGCGAAAGGTTGGACGAGTCTGAACCCACAGAGTCAGTGTGACCCTGAACCTCTATTCTCACCTTTGGATTGTCGCTGAGAAGCTTGACCGCTTCGTCAAGGGCGTAGAATGATTCGGGAAGTATTGTCGCCTTTCCGCTCTCAAAGTAAATGCCTCTGAGGGTTATCTTTCCGCCCTTCTTGAGCATTTCAATGTTGAGAACGAGAGTCTTGTCAGCTTCTATGACAACAGGCATTGCGTATGAAACGTATCCTTCAGCCACAGCCGCTATTGTGTATGTGCCCGGGTCAAGAGTTATTCTGTATACACCGGTTGACGCATCAGGAAGAATCTCCGGTATGTCTGTCTGAGGGAATGATATTTTTGCAATAAGCTTTTCCCCGGATGATTTGTCAGAGACCTTTCCGGTTATGATGCCTTTTTCTATTTTCTTCGGATTCAATGCGAAATCAACTATTTTGGTCTGCCCCTTTTCAATAATAACGCCTTTCTCCTGCCATTTGAATCCTTCACGCTCTGCTCTCACCCTTATTGTTCCCGGATTTACCGATATAGAGTAGAGTCCGAGGGAATCGGAAACAATGCTTATTGAGTCAGAGTATCCGGGGAATGTGAGAATAGCAGACATCGGAACTCCGGTCTCTCCGTTTATGACCTTGCCTGTTATTATCGTCTTCGGATCCTCTTTCTTTACGATAAGGGGCTCCTTTTTGAAGTCATAGTAGTATGTCAGACCGAAGTATGCCTTCCAATCGGGAGCTCCGCCCCATCCGTCGCTGAAAAGGAATGTGTCGCTGACAGTGTTATGAATGGGCTCAAGGTCAGGAATGAATTTCGGTATTCTGTAGTCTGCTCCGAAATCTATCACAAGGCCGACTGGAGTGTCGAACCTGACTCCTCCTGACATATAATAAACGTATCTTGAATCGTACATCCTCGCCGCATTGTATTTGAAGCCGTAAACCTCGATGAAAGGTATAAATGAGCCGAACTGAATTGACAATCCGCCGGCAAAGTCTATGAGAGTCGGATTATTTCCGGCAGGCATATTGACAAGTTTTGTATATCCTCCATTAAGATTTATTCCGAGAGGAACCTGAGACGACGTGAGGAATGATATAAGCCCTCTGACGCCCCAGTCAGCTCCATTGGTCGTGAATTTCCTGTATATTCCGCCGTCATTCTTTATATAGTCAATTGAAAATGAAGATGCGTCTGACTGTCCCGGAGAATAAAGGTCACCGGTGGTAAACCTGTAGAATCCAAAAGCTCCGATGTCAGCATTCTTAGTGGCTCCGAAAAGTCCTCCTGTGGTAAGCTTAAGATTAACTTCAGTGTCTCCGAACCCGTAGCTTGCATAGTTTGTGTTTTCATCAGCCCTTCCGGCGGCTTCAGGAGTGTCGATTGCGTCTATCAGTCCTTCGGATACGACGCCTACTTCAAGCCAGTTTGTGAAAGCGTACCCTATTCCGAAACAAAGTCCGCCTCCTGCGTATGTATCCCATGAGTGGTAGGTGGAATCGTCGATTATTGAAACATAATCCACCATAAAATCCCGCGTGAAACCATTTATATGGAATCCGAGCTGAAGCCTCTGCTCCGGGATAATAGCGCTTACAGAGTGTAAAAGGCCTGTCGATGTGTAAAGCGACGGCGCCGCAGATAACTGTGAGATCAGCATAAAAACGCATGCGAAAAGTATAAATCTCTTCATAGAACCTCCTGTTGTATTTTCATTATGATATTACAACATAATAAGTTATTGTCAATAAGCAATTAAGTTGTATTGACTTTAATTTAAAGCTGGTTTATACTGATAGTGCTTAAAAATAGGCTTTTACATTTAAAAAGATATTATTTTTTTGCGTGAAAAATATTCGGATATTCTGTTTTGAAAGGAGAATCTATGGTTCAGTCGCAGATGAAAGAATTTAAAATCGGAGATTTGACAATACAATTGCCCATAATCCAGGGCGGAATGGGAGTGGGAATCTCCCTGTCCGGGCTTGCTGCTGCCGTTGCAAACGAGGGAGGCGTGGGGGTTATAGCGACTGCCGGAATCGGAATGCTTGAGAGCGACTTCACTGAAAATTTTCTTGAAGCAAACAACAGAGCTCTTCGAAAAGAGATTGAAAAGGCGAGGAAGCTGACAAAGGGCGTTATCGGAGTCAATATCATGGTGGCACTCTCCAACTATGCGGAACTCGTAAAAACAGCGATTCTCTCGGAGGTGGACATAATATTCTCCGGAGCTGGACTTCCGCTGAATCTTCCGGAATTTCTAAAACAGAAAAAAGACTCAAAGACCAAGCTTGTGCCCATTGTTTCATCAGGAAGGGCGGCGGATTACATAGCAAAGAAGTGGATTGATTCGTATGATTATCCGCCCGACGCATTTGTCGTAGAAGGCCCTTTGGCCGGAGGTCATCTCGGTTTCAAGAGAGAGAACATAGACAATCCGGCATTCTCCCTTGAAAACATTATGAAGGACGTAATAAAAGTTGCAAAGCAGCTTGAAGAGAGATTTAAAAAATCTATACCCGTGATTGTGGGAGGTGGAATCTACACAGGCAAGGATATAAAGAGGTTTCTTGAACTCGGAGCTGCCGCTGTGCAGATGGCTACAAGATTTGTCACCACGAAGGAGTGCGATGCGGATGAAAAGTTCAAACAGGCCTATATAGAAGCAAAAGAAAAAGACATTGTAATCATAAAGAGCCCGGTTGGACTTCCCGGAAGGGCGATAAACAACAAATTCATTGAAGACACGAACAACGGGGAGAGAAAACCCTTCACCTGTCCGTACCACTGCATTATCACCTGCGATTACA
>JAQVDU010000100.1 GCA_028698175.1 bacterium
TGAAATAGCTCGCCCCTCCGTCCTTTAAGTCATCTCTCGTTACAGAGGTTATGACAGCATAATCAAGCTTCATTTCCTCTATAGCGTCAGTTATTTCATTCAGCTCCTCAGGGTCGATTGGCGATGGCAGGGATTTTTCGACTGCGCAGAAAGAACACATTCTCGTGCACTTTGAACCCATGATGAGAAAAGTGGCTGTGCCTGAACGGAAGCATTTGCCAATATTTGGGCATTTCGCCTCCTCGCATACAGTGTGAATGTGCTTTTTATCCGAGAGCAGAGAACCCGTTTCGGAAAGGTCTCTCTTTGAGGAGAGAAGGCTTCTATATTCCTCTGGCAAACGAATCTGTGATTTCATTCTCTTTATTCAGTATTATTATTTTTGCCGAGTAATTTTTAAGCTCCTCTTCGCCGAATGAAGAGAATGACATAATTATGAGACGGTCCTTCTTCTGCACAAGGCGCGCGGCTCCTCCGTTGACACCAATTTCCTTTGAACCCTTCTTGGCTTTTATCACGTACGTCTCAAACCTCTCTCCGTTTTCAATGTCTATGACCAGCACCTTTTCGTTGGGAAGAATGTCTGCCGCCTCCATCAAACTTTCGTCTATTGATATTGACCCTTCATAGTCTATATCAGCCACAGTAACCCTTGCATTATGAATCTTTGACTTAAGCATTATTCTGTTCATAAGCTCCTCTTTATAATTAGCATTATATTATATTTTATTATTAATGAATGTCAAGGGAAAATGGTAAAAATCAACCTGCATGTGCAAGCAGGCGCTAAGCTGTTCAGTTAAAAGTTGCACGTTACAAGTTACAAGTTAAAAGTTACAAGTTACAAGTTAAAAGTTAAAAGTTAAAAGTTGCAAGTTTGGAGTTATGAGTTCATAAAACGATATGCATTTGATTAATATCTTCTCTTTACATTTCCGAGCAAAAACGTCTGTCAGCTCCGCACCTCTAATCAATGTTTTTGCGAAGGACAAGCAAGTCAATGCTTATAGATGCAAGAAAGCAGGAAGTGCATATAATATTGGGGACAGCACTTGTACTGTCCCCACTATATGACTGCTGTTTTCACCATTCCAACTCTAACCCATCATGATATGCTGCCGGTGATGATGTCCGAATGAACGCTAACCTCCCTGCCGCCACTTGTATTGTATTTGTTTTGTATTTATTCCGATCGGTTATGCAGGGCGGACGCAGAGGGTCCGCCCTTACTTATCTAATTTACAGCTTCTTATGGCAGAGCCACCAGTCATAGCAAGTCCACTTTCCCTCTTTTGCCTTTTCCAGCCTCTCCTTCGCAGTCTTAACATCCTTTGCCGGAGGCACGATAACTTCATCCTTTATCAGTTCATTGTTCGGCCAGTTTGCAGGCATTGCCACCCCGTTTTTGTCAGCAATCTGCATCGCCTTGACAACTCTTAAAATCTCATCCATGTTTCTTCCCAGCTCCTGCGGATAGTAGAGCATAATTCTGATCTTTCCGGCAGCATCAACCACAAAGACAGCCCTAACCGTATTGGTGCCCTTTCCCGGATGGATAAGTCCCAGCTTCTCTGCGACTGCTCCGGTGTCTGCAATTATAGGAAATGTTATCTCAATTTTGAGGTTCTCCTTTATCCACTCCTCCCATTTAATATGGGCGAAGACCTGGTCGACGCTGAGCCCTATAAGCTCGCAGTTCAAAGCTTTGAATTCATCGAACCTCTTCTGAAATGAGTAGAACTCAGTTGTGCAGACAGGAGTAAAATCACCCGGATGGCTGAATAGTACGAACCATTTGCCAGCGTAATCATTCGGAAGATTCATCTCTCCGTGGGTTGTGACAACCTTCATCTCCGGAAAAGAATCTCCAAGAAGCGGAATTCCTCTGTTTTCCATTTTTCCTCCTTTGTAATTAATTCAACATTGTATAAATTATAACTGCAAAGTAGCTTTTGTCAATGAGTCTCTTTCAGCTTTACCTTCGGATTCTCAAGAGTGAGAAGAAATATTTTCACTCTCTGCTTTCCTGCATAGCCCTTTACTGACATATCCTTACCTATTACTCTGTGGCACGGAATAATTATAGGCACTCTGTTCTGTCTGTTTGCCGAGCCGACTGCCCTTACTGCCTTTTCGTTTCCGATTCTCTTTGCAATCTCCTGGTATGATGCCGTCTTGCCGTAACCGACCTTCATAACCTCTTTTAAAACTCTCTGCTGGAACAGAGTCCCGCTGACTTTTACAGGGAGATCGAAGACCTTCCTCTTGCCGTCAAAATACTCTTCAAGTTGTTTTAACGCCCTTCTGATCAGAGGCGAATTGTCAGACCTTCCCGACCTCTTTGATATGAAATCAAGCTTTGTTATAACCCCGCCCTCCTCAACAACTTCAACTTCCCCCACCCCCGTCTTAATATAACCTCTATTAGGGACGGGGTATGGTTTATAGTTTTTTGTTTTTGCGTATTTCATTATTTTTCTCATCTTAAAAGTTTTATTTAATGTTTCACTTTAAGTTTTACGCATCGATTTTCATCGAAATTTGACTTCAATTTAGATTATTCTTTGACTACAAATTCAACAGCAGTCAGATTCATTATATTGTCAGAGATCGGGCACCTTTCGTCAACCTCTTTGATGAAATTTTTCTTCTCTTCTATTGTCATATCAGAATCGAATGAAACCTCAGCTACTATCTTTGAAAATCCCGCTCTGTTATCCTTTGACTTGCCCATAAGTATGTCCAGATCAAGTTCTCCATCTATTCTGATCTTCAAATTGTCAATCTTCAATCTTTTCTGATTGGCAGTTATCTTTGCAATCGTTCCGATGCAGCCTCCTAGAGAGACAAATAAGTATTCAAGAGGAGTCGGTCCCTTATCGTCCCCTCCTGCCTGCACAGGCTGGTCGACGAATATTTTGTGGCCTCTTATATCCGATTCAACCGTGAACTTGTCGCTTAATTTCGACTCTACTGTCACCTTTTTAATCTGCGCCATTTGCTCCTCCTGTTTTTTTTATTATTTCTTCTGCGATCTTCATGTACTCTTTTGCTCCCTCAGAATCCTTTTCTGTTATTACGAAAGGAGTTCCTGCATCCGAATGAACCATTATTTGTTTGTCAATCGGTATTATTCCGATAACGTCGAGATTGTATTTTTCGGCAAGTTTTTTTGCCCCGCCCTCTCCGAACAAGAAATGGGTTTCGCCGCACTTTGTGCATTTGAAGAATGACATATTCTCAACAATGCCTATTATTCTCTTTCCCAGGGCATTAACAAATGAAATCGAACGGGAGACGTCTGATGAAGCAACATCCTGAGGAGTGGTAACTATTATAACTCCGTCAAGAGAATCAACAATCTGCAACACTGTGAGCGGTTCATCGCCTGTTCCGGGAGGAGAATCTATTATCAGATAGTCAAGCTCTCCCCAGTTGAAGCTCTCAAAGAACTCCTGGATCGCCTTCATCTTCAAAGGTCCTCTCCATATAACGGGAGAGTCCGACTTTTCCAGCATTGAGGATATTGATACCACTTTCATTCCGTCAGGCGTTGATATCGGTTTTAAAAGCCCGGTTTCGTCGTTCTCTAAACGCATCCTCTCCGTCCCGGTCATCTTAGCCACTGATGGTCCGTGAAGGTCAATATCCAGAATCCCCGTCTTAAATCCTCTCTTCATAAGGGAGTATGCTATATTGACCGAAACGGTCGACTTACCCACGCCACCTTTGCCGCTGAGAATGAGAATTTTGTGTTTTATATTTTTGAAATTCTCTTTCATCACCTCAGCTCTCATCTCTTTGTCTTTGTCAGCCACAATTCCTCCTTACTTGAACTGCCTTCTTCTTCTACCCCTGCCCATTCTTAATGAGTTTCTCGGCCCATTGCATGCCGGGCACACTTCAGCATCGACGTTTTCTTTCCATCTGTAACCGCATCTGCATTCCGCTTTTTCTTTCTCGTCATCAATTATTTCTGAGGGTTTTTCGATCCTGAGAACCTTTCCGCGCACAATTGCATCCGCAATCTTTTTATGCGCGCTTACCAGGATATTTCCAAAGGTCTGTCTTGACACGTTCATTCTCTTTGCCGCGTCCTCCTGATAAAGCCCCTCAAAGTCAGCAAGGCGCACCGCTTCCAGTTCGTCCGGCTCAAGATTAACCTCCTCCAGAATTCTCCTGGGAACTCCGCTCGGTTTGAAATAGGTCGCTGCAGGAGCGTATGAAATGAACCTGAACTTTTTTGGCCTCGGCATCTCAATGGTCGCAGGTTGAGGTTCCCTTCTTTAATTCCCCCTTTGCAAAATCCTTCGCTATCGATTCAATCGGTCCCGGTTCAATGCCATCATAAACCTTTATCCTCTTCTCCTCGAAGATCTCCTTCGCCTTTCTTCCCATTCCTCCCGTAATGACTGCATCCACTTTGTAGCCGGAGAGCCACTGCGGAATGAGGCCTGGTTCATGTGGAGGAGGAGTCACTGACTCCAGGAATTTCGCTTCTTTTCCATTTATTTCATAAATATGGAATGACGAACAGTGTCCGAAATGTCCGGACAATTCTTTTCCTTCTGCAGCAATTGCTACTTTCATTTTATTCTCCTTCATTGATTTTTTTAAGTTTATTCTCCTGAAACATTACTATGGCTTCATTGACCTTGACCTTTGTTTCAATCCTGTATGATATTATACCGCTTTTTTTAAGAAGTTCAAATGCTTTCGGTCCCACGTCGTATGAAAGCAAAGTCTCAGCGCCCGAATCTATTATTGACTGGGCGGCCTTAAGCCCTGCTCCCTGAGAGGCATTCGCATTCTTTGAATTGTCAATCCAGTCAAGAGTTTTGTTCTCAGTGTCATACACAATGTACCCTTTGGCGCGACCGAACCGGTCATCTATCAGAGATGTGAGATTTTTATCTTCCGCCGGCACTGCTATTTTCATTTTGCCTCCTCTTTTATTTTTTTCCACAAATTTTCGATTTTTACTTTCATCTCTTTTGATTCTTCGGATACGGTTTTTCTGTTTCTAACGCTTTTAATGAATATTGAGTCAAAGCGAAATTCGTCAAGAATGATTGACCTGTTCTCTTCGGCAAATGCTTTTATATCATCGGCGATTGTTTCGTTGATGTCCGATTTATTTATAATAATACCGGTTTTAATTCTGAAGAATTTTATCAGGGAAAAAACCCTCTTCAGGTCTTCAAAACCTGAAAGCGTCGGTTCTGTTACCAGGATAATATAGTTTGCCCCCCCGAGAGAAGCTATGGCAGGGCACCCTATTCCCGGCGGCCCGTCAACTAAAAGATAGTCGGCTGAAGATTCTTTGCACATTTCCCTTGCCTTTGACTTGACCTCTGAGACAAGCTTGCCGCTTCTCTCCCTTTTGGCTGTCATACTCGCTCCCAACAGAGGAATGCCGAAACGCGTTTTATAGTAAATGATGTTTCCTGCGACAAGGTCGTCCATAGAAATAGCTTTTTCCGGACAAAGTTTAGCGCAGAGACCGCAGCCTTCACAGAACATAGTATCGACAAACGCTCTTTTGTTTTGTACATGTATTGAATCATAGGCGCATTCTTGCTCGCATATATTGCAGCCGGTGCAAAGATAGGAATCAACGGTCGCGATGTAACCGCTCGAGAATTCACTCTGTTTTATAATTTCATCCCCAAGGATCAGATGAAGGTTGCTCGCGTCAACGTCCGAATCGGCAAAGACGACTTTCTCTTCTGCAACGGAAGCGAGAGCGCCGGTTATGGACGTCTTTCCCGTTCCTCCCTTGCCGGACAAAACAACAATTTCATTCATAATTCAGATTCCTTGGTGATATAACCGGATATATCTTTTAAAGCTCTGTCAAAATCGCCAAACTTTCCGAAGATTGTTTCTCCGTTCGAATAGTTCTTCGCTATATCTATGTTGTCCCTTATAAGGCTTATTACCGGAACATTTCTTTTGCTGAAAAAATCCTCGGTCTCACTCTCATCTTCTTTGCTTCTGTTTATTATTACCGCAATCTTTTTTTTCATTTTTTTTGCGGTATCTATAGCTAGCCCTGAGTCGCTTCTTCCGAACGGAGTCGGCTCTGTGATTATCAGGACAAGGTCGGAATCTTTTATCGATTCAAGGTAGGAGCATGAAGTTCCGGGAGGAGAATCAAATATCACGAAATCACTTTCTTCAGCCATCTCATTTGCTTTTTTCTTTACCGCCTCGATGAGGGGGGTAGACATCTCTTCCTTAAGGTCGAGAATGCCGTCAACAAGAGTCAGTTTCAGTTTGGATTCAAATATCCTGACATCACCTATTCTAGAACCCTCCATCACAAGTGCCTCTTCAGGGCAGAGCTTTGCGCATGCATTGCACGAATGACAGAGATTTTTATAAACAAGCACATGTTCTTTCGCTTTAATCAATGCATTAAAGGCGCAAGCTGAGGCGCATATGCCGCAGTTAGTGCATCTGTTTTTATAGAATTTCGGCACCA
>JAQVDU010000014.1 GCA_028698175.1 bacterium
ACAACATAGAGAAGTGCCTTGCAGGAGAATCTTGCGGAAAAATCGTCTTTTTTGACTGAAATTGACTTTAACAGTATTCTCTTGTCCAAAAGCGCGTTCGCCGAATACAAGAACCCGCTTTTGTCTGATATCTTTTTTTGTGTTTTGAAATTGAACGGATAGTTGAAGGCGGAGACGCCTGCGTCAGTGCGACCTGCTCCTGTAATGGATATCCTCTCTCCGTGGATTCCGCTGAGGCACTTCTCTATGTTGTCCTGTATCGTGTTTCCGTTCGGCTGGCTCTGCCAACCCTCAAAGCCCCTGCCGTCAAATTCAGCTATAACGAAATAGTTCACTGTTTTACGAGTATGTTAAGAAGTTTTCCCTTGACGAAGATTCTCTTTATCACTTTCAAATCTTTTATGTGCTTTTTGACACCCTCATCGTTTAATGCGGCAGAAAATGCCTCCTCTTCGGAAGCGTCAGGCGATATCTCTATTCTGGAGCGCACTCTGCCGTTTATCTGGATGACCAGAACAACCGTTTCGTCTTCGATATAGTTTGAATCGAATGAAGGCCAATTTTCCAGAAAGACTGACTTGTTTTTGCCTGTCTTTTCGAAAAGCTCCTCGCAGAGATGGGGCATGAAAGGAGAGGCTATCTTTATCATTTTCTCTACTACTCCGTGCAGGAATGATTCGCCCAGCTCTTTTTCATGTTTGTAGAGCATGTTCAGAAGCTCCATGAGAGCCGCTATCGCCGTATTATGATTGAAATTTTCTATGTCTCTGGAGACAGAGCGGATCGTCTTGTTCAGCTTAACGTAAACACCCTTCTCGGTTTCCGTGGATGGCATTGCTTCTTTAACGCTCTTTGCGACGTGGGCAAGGCAGAACCTCTCAAAACGTTCTGTGAATCTCGTTATTCCGGTTATTCCGTCTTCAGACCACACTGCGTCTTTTCCTGCAGGTCCTATGAAGAGTTCTGTCCCCCTGGCAATGTCGCATCCGTACTTGTCTATGAAGGGGCCTACAGGCACAGCGTTCCCGGCAGATTTTGACATTATCCTGCCGCTTAAGTCCATTATCATTCCCTGATTAAAGAGCGCCTTCGCCGGCTCGTCTGCGTCTAGAAGATTAAGGTCGTGAAGCACCTTTGTAATGAACCTGAAGTAAATCAGATGTCCGTTGGCGTGCTCTGCGCCGCCGATGTACATGTCTACGGGAAGAAGCTTGTCTGCCTTATCTTTGTCGAAAATCTTTTCTTCATTGCGCGCATCAGCATATCTGAGCTGATACCATGAAGAATCGACAAAAGTGTCCATCGTATCCTTGTCGCGCACAGCGTCAGAACCGCAATTCGGGCATTTAACTGTCATGAATTTTTTATGGCTTGAAAGAGGCGACTCTCCCCTCGGAGTGAAATCGACTTCATTTGACGGAGGAAGAACTACCGGCAGATCGCCTTCCGGAACAGGGACTATGCCGCATTTTTCGCAGTGTATCATAGGTATCGGAGCCCCCCAGTATCTCTGGCGGGAAATAAGCCAGTCGCGGAGGCGGAACTGGACTGTCTTCTTTCCGAGTTTTTCATCCTCGATTTTGTCTGCTATTTTCTTCATTGCCTCCGATGAGGCTGTATTGTCGAACTCCCCCGAATTGAGCATTATTCCCTCATCGGTGAAGGCGGCATTGGAGAAATCCCAATCTTTGTCTCTGGGATGAATGACTTCCACAAGGCCGATGTTGTACTTCTTTGAGAATGCAAAATCGCGTTCGTCGTGCGCAGGCACTCCCATAACAGCTCCGGTGCCGTATGATGAAAGCACATAGTCGGCAACGAATATTTTGACTTTGGAATTGTTCAGGGGATTAATGGCATTTATCCCCGTATAAACTCCGTCCTTCTCCTTCTCCGTGGACTGCCGCTCTATCTCAGTTTTGTTTATGGAGGCGTGGATGTATTTGTTTATCTCCTCTCTCTTTGAGCTTTCAATGTCGAGACGCTTTAAAATAGGGTTTTCCGGGGCAAGAGCCATGAATGTCACTCCGTATATTGTGTCAGGCCTCGTTGTGAATACGCTTACTGTCTCATCCGAATTCTCCACCTTGAAATCTATTATGACGCCCTCTGAGCGCCCTATCCAGTTTTTCTGCATTGTCTTGATGTTTTCTGGCCAGTCCTTGAGGGTATCTATGTCGTCAAGAAGTCTCTGCGCGTAGTCTGTTATTTTAAAGAACCACTGTTCAAGCTCTTTCTTTTCTACCGTAGAATGGCATCTCCAGCATTCTCCGTTTTCAACCTGTTCATTGGCGAGAACGGTCTGGCACTCAGGACACCAGTTGACATTGGCTTTCTTTCTGTAAGCAAGATTGTTTTTGAACATTTGAATGAACAGCCACTGTGTCCACCTGTAGTAATCCTCTCTGCAGGTGACAACCTCCCTGTCCCAGTCGTACAAAAGCCCCATCTTCTTCAGAGTGGAGGATGAAACCTTGATGTTGCCGAGAGTCCATTCGTCAGGAGCTATTTTGCGCTTTATAGCGGCTCCCTCCGCAGGAAGCCCGAATGCGTCCCATCCGACAGGGTGCATCACGTCGAAGCCATTCATCAGCTTGTACCTGCAAAGAACGTCTCCTATCACATAATTCCTCAAATGGCCCATGTGAAGGTCGCCTGAAGGATACGCAAACATTTCCAAAAGGTAGAATTTCTTCTCTCTGCTTCCCTTGAACTTATGAAGCTCCAGCTCTCTCCATCTGGAATTCCACTTCTCCTCTATCTGTTTTCTGCTTGAGTCCATAATCAGCCATTACCCATTTCCTTCAGCTTTTTTTCAAGCATTTCTATTCTGCCTGTGAGTTCGAGCTCCTTCTTTCTCTTCAGCTCCACTCTCTGAGAAAGGGCTATCTCCTCCTTTCTCTTTGCGACAATGCGCTGAGTTATCTCAATCTCTTCCTTTCTCTTCTGCTCCAGCTCAGCAGTGTTGACTGCACCCTGGCCTGAAGGAGAAGCTGATGAAAGCTGGGCTGACTGGGATTTCAGCTGCTGTATCCTCTGATTGAGGGAATTCTCCTCGTTTCTCTTTGACTCTATGTCGCTCATTATCTGCTGAAGCTGAAGGCGGAACGTGTCCACCTGGTTTTTGACCATCTTGAGCTCTTCCGTGCTGACATCACCGCTCTTCGCCCTGTCTATGTTGTCTTTAAGCGATTTCTGCTTTTCCGTCAGCTCATTTATTTTATTCTCGAAAAATTCAATCTGCTTTTTCTTTTCCGATATCTCCTGGTCGCTTTCGCGTATTATTTTGTCAACTTCATCGTATCTGCTTCCGGTCTCTTTTATTTTTTTGTTTATCTCGTCAAGTTTCTGCTCCGCCTTTTTGACCTCCTCGAGCTTTTTATTGCAGGAGCGCTGAGCGTCATCTTCCTGCTTCCTGAGCTCCTCTATCTTTGCAGAGCGCAGAGAGGCAAAATCCCCTCCTGCTCCGCCGAGCATATTTGACATAACTATTGCGAGTATTATCGCTCCCACTATCCCCACGCCGAATGAAGCGGCAACTCCTATAACAGGGCTTGTCCCCGACTGCTGGGGGGTCTGAACGTCGCTCACCTTCTTCATTCCCAAATGGACCTCTCCCCTCTTCTTGGTTCCGGTTCTTATTGGCACTCCCGCATCAAAAAGGTTGTCATCCACGTTTTGAATGAGACGGTCTTCATTTGTCAGGGTCTTTATTCTTTTGTCATTGAACGGCTTTGAAACATTTGTCGGGTTCTTTGAATCTCCCCAAATATTATTCTCAGTGTCTATTACGTATATGTAATCGATCATTCCCTTTGAATTTTCGACCGTGGCTATTATCATCTCCATAATCGGGCCTTCGTCTTCGTCAAGGAGCGGCTCAAGGGATGCCGATGCTATTACCGAGGCAAGATTCACTGCTGCGTTGTTCCTCTCTTCCGTCAGTTTCTCTTTGATTCCTGACGTGTCGGCTTTAGCAGGCTTCGGCGCCAATGCAAATACTATAACAGACATAAGAACCAGTATTATGGCGATGCCTGATATGAGCAGGATAGTGAATTTTCCTTTTTTCATATAAACTCCTTATAAGTTATCTTATTAATATACAGAAAATATATTGTCAAGTCAAGAGAAAATAAAAAGAGAGCCTGTAAGTCGGTTAATGGTGAGTTGTAAAGCTGGCACACTGGCTGCAAAGCAGCGTAGCACTTATTCGCACATAATGTATCCGCAATCCTATACACGCAGGGGCGGACACACATGGTCCGCCCCTACTTAAAGAAAACTATATGACCTTAAGCAGGTCTATGTTTAGCCCTATCACAAACCTGTCGTGCAGAAGAAGTCCGCGCTCAGTATTGTAAAACGGGATTTCAATCCTCACAATTTCCGCAAAATTCAAAAGCAGTCCGCTCTGCATGAGCCGCCTGCCGTCCCTGTAGTTTCCGGCGAGTATGAAATCCGAATATGCGTAAAGAACATTTCCCGCAGAGACGCGCAACCTGTTTAATGCCTTATAGCTTGTAGTATCGTCAGTGACGAAGAAGAATCCTTCATTAAAGTAGAATGCTTCGAAGAGATGGTCTCCCAGAGGTTTTGAGTATGAATCAAAGAGAGAAAATCCGTCTTTGAAAAGGTGAAGTGAGGTCTCTGCGTTTCTCTCCCTGTACACAAAGCTTGAATTGACTCCCCCCTTCAGTTCAATTCCGGAGACTCTGTATGAAATATTTCCGGAGAGGTCAATTCCCGCCGAAGTCACCTCTGAGTAAAAGAGCGGGTCATAAATGAATGAGAATACGCTGTACCTGAATGCCAATTTATTTTTACTTGATAAACCGGAAAATCCTGCTTCAAGCCCGCGCACGTCTTTGTCAGTAAACCCGTTTGAGTAGTAAGAACTCGTGTCGAGAGGCGAACGCGACATGAATGAAACCCGAAACTTATAAGAGGCGGATTGTCCGAGCCTGTAGGCATAGAGAGACGGAGAAACCTTGTAGTAATTCTTTGCCGACTTGAAATCAATCTGCACTCCGGTGCGGACAACGTCGCCCTGTTCGGAATATGCATTAAGCTTGAAGAGAGGCCTTGAACTCATCGGGTTGTAGCCGATATCTCCCCTTATTCCGTAATTTGACTTCCCTAGGGAGAGTTCCTGCTCAATTTTCGGAAGGTCGCAGAAATAAGCAGAGATGGAGTATGTAAATTTATCAAAGAGCGTGTAATCTATCATCGGAAGAAAATAAAGATTGTCTTTGAAATAGTCGGGCATCTGGGGAACAAGATGCACCTTCAATCCCCTGACAAGGGAGTTGTCATGGTAGTATGTATCCATATACCTCATCTCCTTGTCCACTATGACGTTCTTTACGTCGCTTCTCGCAAGGTATATGGTGTCGAAATCGACCTTCTTGGTGAAATTTTGAAAAGTTTTGTCCGCATATTCGACAGAGACCTTTACCGGCAGGTCAGTCGACGACTTGTTCTTAATAACGATTGCCTTTGAGTTGTTTGCAAGCTTAGCCATAGAAACCGAATAGTCAGTGTATGCGTTCTCATAGAGAAGTTTTTTCAGCTCTTCATAGTGCCGGTTTTCCGTGAATGAATTGAGATGGTCGAACAAATCGTCTATCGAAGGATGGGTGAAGGCGAATTTTTCAAAATAACCTTTCATCGCCTCTTTAAAGACTTCCGCTCCGAGAATACTCTCCATAGCCCTCACGGTCATATATCCCTTTGAGTAAAAATTGATGTAGGAAAAGTATTCTTCTGCGTCAGTGGATTTTGAATTCATCGGCAGAGCCATCTTGTTTGTCTGAAGATTCACGTATGCATTATAGTGAGAGTCAAAGAGATTGGCGAACTTTTTGCCGAGCACGGAAATATAGTTGTCCTCTTCGTACCTGCTCTCCATGTATGACAGCTCCGAGAAAGTGGCGAATCCCTCATCCATGAAAGGCTCTTCATGCTCATTGCTTCCGCTGATGAGATAAAACCACTGGTGCGCCGCCTCATGGCAGAGAATATCCTCAATATATCTTGCCTTGATCGCTCCGTTCAGAAACTCTTCCGGTGCATTGAGCGAGCCCATTACGATGAACGTCGGATACTCCATGCCTCCTCCGGCAGTCAAAAGGCCGTCAGCAATTGTGATTTTCTTGTAGGGATAGGGATAATACTTTTCGCTGAAATAGTCGATTATGCCGAACATGCTCTCCGCGTGTTTTTTGTACTTTTCGTAATTACTGCGGCGGCATGCTATTTCAACAGTAAGAGAATCTCTGCTAAGCGATATGTATCTGAAATCCCTCATGAGGGAGAATGCAAAGTCATTCACGTTTGATGCGCTGTATCTGAGAGTTTTAAGGTCTTTTGAGGTCTTTTTATCCGTGTTTTTTGAGTTAATCGAGTCGGAGACGAATATTATTCTTTTCATCTCATTTTCATTACCGCAAAGAACTCCGGTTCCGAAGAGAAAGAGATTCTCCGGCAATGTTATGGTGAGGGAATAATCGCCGTATTCATTGAAGAATTCGCTGTTTTTAAAGGTCTGAAAATCAGCCCACTTGGATTTAGAGTAAACCGCAACTTTGGGGTACCACTGCGATATGTCATAGCTTCCCTCAGCCCACCCCTCTCTTAGAAAGGGCAGGGGCACTTTGTTTGTGAAAAAAACCCTCAGTTTTTTCGAGGAATAGGGAAGAATCGGTGTCGCAAGTTTCAGATACGCCATAGTATAGTCGGTTGTAAAATCGTCGTTTCTTATTGAATCCTCAAAGACCGAATCTATCCTTGTGTAACCCTCTGCAAGAGGAGATACCTTTCTCTTCAGAAATTCCGATTCCGACAGAAACATGTTCGCAGTCAGATGAAAGTTCATGCTCTCAATGACGTCTCCTGTATTGTTCGCGTAGGCGATGTCAGCATAGCCGCTGATAATTTTAAGGGAATCATCAAGAACAACGTTGAAATCATAGTCGGCTCTGTTTGTCTTTGCGCCGACTGATAAAAAAATGAGCGGAATCAAAAAAAGAAAATGCTTTTTCATTCAAACTCCTTTTTGGCATAGCCAAACATGCTCATCAGTCCTATAACAGTTATGAAGAGGCCGCCCAAAAAATCAATCGGAGCGACATCCGCATCCTGTTTTTTTGCGGGAGAGCCGTCTATAGGACTTGATACGGTGATAACCGAGTCGCTTTCTTCCCTGATTCTTTTAAACAGCCAGAACGGATTTTTTCTTATAATTTCAAAATTCATTTCGGAAAACAGCCGAGGAAACAAAATAAATTCGCCGGTTTTAAAGTCTTTAAGAAGAAGGATCTTTCCCTCTCCCCTAAGCATGGTCTTTCCGTCAAATATAAGAAGTCCTGCCTTCAAAGAATCAATGTTTCTCAGATAACTCTCCTCGGGAGCATCAACAGGAATAACATTTTCTATTTCGCCGGTGTAGTAGGCGTAAAAAGAATCTTTCACTCCGTCTTTGAGGGGAATAAGAAGAGATGCTCTCACATCAAAGAATACCGGCATCTCAGGCATCAAAAGGTAATCATAGTCAAATACAAGAGGATTCATTATGAAGTTTATGTTTGAGAATCCACCTGTCATTATCGACCTGTCAGAAAAGAAATCGACGTATTTTTTAAATGTGAAATTCTGGTAAAGGTTGAATGACAGAGCATCATAGTAAACTCCCCTGTTGCCGCAGGCGGAGAACCTTTTCAGCTCTTCAAGATTATTTGTTTTGAAATGCTCTTTGAGATAGTCCTCATAAAACAACACTTCATTCGGAAGGTATGTTATCACGCGTTTGCCTTCAAGCTCAGGGTATGGTTCGTTTCCTACGTCACCTCTCTTTGAATAGTTTATGATTCCGGAAACAGAGAGAAAGAGGTCAATGAATACTATCAATGCAAGCACAGTCTCCGATGATTTTTTTTGACGCAGAAAGAGAAAATAAACCATGTACGCGGCGAATAAAAACAGGGGCACGAGGACGGATGCAAACCCAGCCTTTCTCGCGACTGCAAGAATAAAAAGAGATGCGAAGAGGGAAAAAAATATCAAAAGAGTCTTTTTGTCGTGCTTTTCAATCGCCTCAGGAAGAAAGAGAAGAAGAAACGACAGAACCGCAATCCCCATCGAACGGCCGGGAGTGAGAAATACGTGAAGGTTGAATTCCGTAAAAAATGAAAATACGAAGAAGAAGAGAGGTATAAGCATTTTTTTTGCGCTATCTCTGCTTCTCCCTGCAAAGATGCTCTGCACTCCATAGGAGAATGCGAAGAGCAACAGAAGCGACGAGTAGAACTGCACTTCATTTACATTCATCACTCCCCTGTACGCCGACTCTCCGATAATAGAGGAGCCTCCGAAGAGATTCGGAAAGACGAGAAGAATGAGATATTTCAAAGGCATGATGTTATAAACCATCGACTCATCTGCTCTGAAGGAATACTTTGCCAGATTCATCGTGGGAGCCGTTATAAATAGGGACGCGAAGAAGATGAAGACAAATATCATCATCGGCTTAAGGCCGGAATTCAAATTTTTTGCTTTGCCGATAATTGAGAACAATGAAACCATAAAGACAAGAAAAAATATCTGCGGATGTCCGGCTGCAATCAGCAAGACTCCGGAAAAGACGCTTGCGTAAAAGAATTTTTTCCTTTGACTGCCAAGAAAAGACAAAAAGAAATAGAGAAAAAACGGAGCGACTGATATTGAGCAGAGCATCGTATAGTGGCCTACATGTGAGACAAAGAAACCGCTGAAGAGCAGGGCGATGATGACGGATGAATTGCTCTTTCCGTTAGGATAAAGATAGTTCACAAGAACAAATAATCCGAGGGCGTATATAAGCAGATTGACAAATATCGCCACGTTAACAAGAAATAGAAAGTCAAAGGGCAGAGCAAAGATCCAGTTCACTGGATAGAATATTCCCGATTGAATGTCCTTGTACAAAGGAAATCCGAGCCCCATCCCTGGTTCGCTCAGCGGAAAGGAAAAATTTTTGAAAGATTCCCCTATCACAAAGAGCTTAGGCATATATTCGTCAGTCAGGTCTCCGTCGGAGATGAATCTGTTGAACAGAAGCGGAGAGAAAAAAATCAGAACCGACAGAAAAACGAAAATAAATTTCTTTGCCATCTTACTTGTTCTTGAATAAAGGATACCTGTTCATATTGAACATCGAAGCGATTATTACGTAAGGAAACTGCTCGCATCTGGTGTTAAAATTGGTGACTGACCAGTTGTACGCCTCTCTCCTGTCCGCAATGGAATTTTCAATGGCGGTAATCCTCTCCTGCAGGCGCAGAAACTGTTTGTCCGCCTTAAGCTCGGGGTACTTTTCGGCAAGAGCGAAGACGCTTTTAAGCTGACTTGAAACGTTTGCCGAATAATCCGCCTTCTTTTGAACGTCCAGATTCTCGCTGTACCCGCTTCTTATTTTCGTGACATTCTCAAGGACTTCTTTTTCAAACTTTGCGTAATGTTTTACTACTTCCACAAGGTTCGGGATTTCGTCGTTTCTCTGCTTCAGAAGAACGTTGATGTTTGAGAGCGCCTGAAAGATCCTGTTCTTTAGAAAAATCAAAGTATTGTAGAACGTGAAAAAGAAAATGAACAGAATCAAAAACAGAACCATGAAGATTAAGAGCGCTATCATTTTACCTCCATAAGAGAATGATTCCGGTTACAAGACCCATTAGACCCAAAACAGCGGTCGTCACAAGGAATAAAGTGAATCTCCTCAGCATTGAGCTTTCGCTCATGTCAGAGATGAAGAGTATATTGTCATCTTTGGTGTACTGCATGGAAAGATGTTCATGCTCCTTCTTCCTTGTCTCTTTCTCGTCGAACTCGTGCTCCATCGCTTGCTTTGCCTTGGCCCACTCGCTTTCGTCTATAAACTTGTCTTTGTCTTCGTCAAACGTGTTTATGAAATCCCTGTCCGCCTTCCTGTTTTTTATGAAGCTCTCCAGCTCCTTTTCCCTGTCCGAATACACGGCGCTCCCGAGAACAAAGACCTCAGCAGAAACAGGAAGAATCTCCTCCACAAACTTCACCTTGTCAGAATCCTCCATGCAGAAAAATTCGTAATGCGTCTTGTGGTAGGTCGATGAGGAATGCAGATTGATGGATGAGTTCATTGTCTTTATCTCAAGCGAATCCCCGTCGCAGTCAATAAAAAATGATGCAGGCACGTATTCTCCCACCTCAACCAGTTTCCACTCCTCATTATCCTTCTCCGTCTTTACCTTTCTGTATTTGCTGTATCTGAAATAAACGGCTTTTATTCCGGAGATAGGCGAGGGTATGGCATTCCTGTCGATTACAATCCCCTTCACCTCGTTAAGCCCGACGCTCATTGATTTGATTTTTGAAAACGGAATTGACTCAAAGAACAGCTTCATTTTCAGTATTGAGAAGAAATGGTACGCATAGTATGCGAACAAAGCGAAAGAGCATATTATCAGCAGAATATTTGCCTGCGTGCGGAAGGATATCGCCGCAATGAAGACGGCCGGAATGATTGGAAGAGCGGCATTTTGGGCGAGGTTGAGCTTTTTAACGGGTCTTGTCTTTCTTGAAAGCTCTCCGGGCCGGTAAATGTCATACTTGAAATCATAAGCAAGGTTTTTTTCGCTCTCAACGTACCCTGGGTCAAAAAACTCTTCGGCATACTCTGACTCATACATTCCGTTTTCAAACATGAAAGAAGCGACGGATGAATAGATTTTGAGCGAAGGAGATATTTCCGGAACGTAAGTCGAATTATAAAGGAAATTTTCTTTGTATTTAGAGCCTCTCTTCTTGAGCTCCAGAAGAAGCTTATTCAGATTCTCCGTCTTTGAGTATTTTGATGCGTTGCGTATCTTAGAATAATTGACAGTTCTGTTGTTTATCTCTATCAGACGACCCGCCTTTGACGAATAAATGTATATCTGCACAATGTCGGACAAAGAGAGTTTTTTCAGGGTATCTGCCGATGAGAACGTATTGTCTATTCCTCCGATTACGAGAATGTCGCTCTCTTTGTCGATATAAAGGTCATTCCCTTTAACGTCAATGAATCTGAATCTGTCGTCATACTCCTCTATGGAGGCTGTTTTAAAGCATTCTTCCGCTCTCTTGGATGTCTTCTCCCTGTCAATCACAATGCTCTCTATTTTAAGTTTTTTCAGTCTTTCCCTTGCTTCCTCAGCTTTAGCCTCTTCGCCTTCAGCGAATGAAAGGATCTTTGCGAAGCCCTTTCCTATAAACCTCTGCTGGCAATATAGCACGTCCTTGTTCAGCGCGGAGGATATCTCTTTGAAAATCTGTTTATTTGCCTTTGCCAGTGAATCGGCGATTGTGTTGGCGTAGATATAGTATCTCATGGGATTATATTATACATAATTTTTAAAAATATTAAATAGGTAAGCCCTCTATTGACAAAGCATCAAAGAAAGTATAATAAGATTATGGAAAAATTTGAGATAGAGAGAAAATTCCTGATAAAATCTCTTCCTGACACAGGCAATATGAAGAGAGAGGTCATACGGCAGATTTATGCGGATTACAGAGTTGACTCAGGAACATTGTTGCTTACTAAGAGCGGTACAAGGATAGAAGAATTCCGTCCGCCTCACCCTTCGGGAGTTGTCAGAATCCGGTTGATTGACTTTAAGAGAGCAGAGGCGAACATAAAGATCCCTCACGGAAATTACCAGAGGGAAATCGAAAGCGAGATAATGCTAACCGATGAAATAAAAGATATGGTCCTGAATGACAACAGAGCTGTGGAAAAAGAGAGATTCTCGCTCGATATGAAAAATCACTCTGTCTTCTGCGACAGATTCACCGGAAGGCATGATGGAATAATCATACAGGAGATTGAGTTCTTCGCTTTGGATGATGCTCAGAAATTTCTGCCGGATTACGGCGTGATTGAAATTTTCCCTGAGCACAAACTGTCGAACAGAGATATGTATTTTTCGTCGAAAGAAGATGTTTTTAAAAGAATCAAAGAACTGCAAAGACAAGATTAGCCATGGCGGACACACAGGGTCGGGCCCTGCTTATTTTTGTTTATCTCTATTCCCTCTTTACTTAATCTGCGACGTCTTTATAATGAACAAAAAGGAGTTTGCGTGATTCTTAAAATAAAGAACCGGGTGATTTCGAAGCAGTCGCCATTCATAATAGCAGAGGCGGGAATAAATCACAACGGTGACATCAAGCTTGCGAAAGAACTTATCAGCAAAGCGAAGGAGAGCGGAGCCGACTGCATAAAGTTTCAGACGTACAAAACTGAAAACCTGATAATCAAAAATGACAAGACGGTTGCTTTTTTCAATGAGATAAAGAGGTGCGAACTCTCTTACCCGCAGTTTGAAGAGCTTAAAGAGCATGCCGTCAGGAATGAAATACTTTTCATGTCCACTCCGGACGAGGAAAGGTCTCTTGATTTCCTTCTCTCTTTGAACATCCCTGCAATAAAGATAGGCTCGGGAGAGGTCAACAACATATCCTTTCTCAGAAGAGCGGCCCAGTCAAAAAAAGTGATTCTCCTCTCAACAGGCGCGTCCACCGAGGAGGAGATAGATGCCGCATACAATGAAATCACAGCCTTAAACAAACGCATAATACTTATGCACTGCGTCTCCGAATATCCTGCCTCAGTAAAAAGACTGAACCTCAGATATATCAAGTATATGGCTTCCAAATACCGTTGTTTGACTGGATTCTCCGACCACACAACCTCTCTCATTGCGCCGACAGCCGCATTTCTTATGGGTGCTTCCGTCATCGAAAAGCACTTCACTCTTGATAATTCGATGGAGGGGCCTGACCACAAATTCTCCTTAAATCCGCAGTCATTCAAGCTGATGGTTGAAAACATAAGAGAAGCGGAAGTTTCGCTGGGAGAAGAAAAAAAGAAGATAACCCCGAAGGAGAGCGAGCTGAGGCAGTTCATAAGAAAATCCCTCTTTTCGAAAAAGAGCATCAAAAGAAACGAAACTCTGACAGAGGAGAATACTGTGCTTCTCAGGCCTCAGCTTGGCATAAAGGCAAACGAGTACTTTGACGCGCTTGGATGCAAAGCGGGAATGAAGATAAACAAATTCAAGCCGATTTACAAAAAGGATATCTCTAAGAAGTAATTTTTTTCATCTCTTTTTGAAGAATCAGAGCGACTTCATCGGGACCGAGAAGCGACTGATTCTCGTCAAAATGCACCACCCTCACACCGGCATTTTCAAGAAGAGAGTCCCGTTCTTTGTCTCTCTCCGACTGCGCCTTTTGGGAGTGCCATTTTTTCGAATCGCATTCAAGCGCCAATATCCTGTCTTTGCAGAAAAATGCGAAATCAAGCCTGTATCTTCTTTCCCCGATCTTTACGTTGTATTCCCTCTTGAATGGAATCTTTGTCTTCTGGAGAGTCTCATACATTATCTCTTCAAGGGGTTTGATGTCATAAAGCTGAGCCACCGAATGAGCCTTGCGCAGAAGCTTAAAATCAGTGCGCTTGAAAGTGACCCTCATTGACGATGAGTTTTCAATCGGATCTTTCAGCGAATAGAGTCTGCTGAAGGAAAAAAGTATATACTTCTCGTCTTTTTGCGCCTTTGAAACTTCAAGATTATGAAGAGATGCTCTCTCTTTAATTTTAAATTCTGAGATTTTTCCGTACATTTCAATTCTTCCTCCCCCTTTAAAGATTCCAGAAGGAAGGTAGAACGCCGCATACTCCACTCCCGCGGGATTGACCCTTACAAGAGGCGCCCTATACTCTCTCTGCTCAATGAGCAGTTTTAAGTCCGATTTTCTCTTTACTACGCAGACAAGGAGATTTCTTTTAAGTGATTGTTTCTTTTTTGATCTCATATTCCCGCCCGACCGGGTTTCTTTGTGTCTTTTCGCATATTCCTACCCTCCGCAACACTCTCCGCTTTTTTATTATATTTTAGAATGTTGCCTTTGTCAACACTTTTTATTCTTGTTTGTCAATTAATCCATTGAGATTCATTTGACAAAATTAGAATATTGTGTAAATGAACGGCGTTATTGTCGATCCGGCAAAGACAAATAGCAAAAGCCCTATCAGAAGCAGAGCGGCTACAAGAGGAATGAGCCAATATTTCTTTTTTGAAAAGAGAAATAAAAAAAGTGATTTTATCTGTTTTAGCATTTCCATCAGAAGAGCTCCTTTATGTTTTTCTCCCACTCATTATTTGCTTTTATATAGTATGAAACAGAGCCGCTCTCTCTTTTCCTGAAAAATCTTTTGTCGGAAAAATAGAGTATCGGTTTAAAGAGAAGAAACAGAACATAGTAAACGAGCGCAATGAGAATAAGCGTAGTTAAAAAAGCCATAGCGCGCACAAGCTTGCTGAAGATGAATGAAAATAACCTGAGAACTGATGGAAAGAATATCCAGAAGAAGAAAAGAAGAGTTGCCGCGAGAAGAAGCCAGTAGTTTTCATTTCCTTTAACCCATGTCACGATGTATGCGGCTAAAACCACGGATATAACCGGCAAGCTCTCTCTTCTCTCTTTATGCATGGTGCCTCTCAATTTTAAAATCGCCACGCTTTCTTCTCTGAAATTCCTTCTTCAGAATAAAACTTCCTATTATCAGAGTGTCGACGTCTGACTCTATAAATGTCTTGAATGCATCTTCCGGACTCTCGACTATCGGTTGGCCGGATACGTTGAAAGAAGTGTTGATTACCATCGGACATCCGGTCTTTTCTTCGAAATTTTTTATCAGACGGTAGAAGAGCGGGTTGGACTCTTCGCTTACGGTTTGAACCCGGGAGGAAAAGTCGGCATGAACAACTGCCGGGAATTGAGTGAAACTCTTCTGCAGAAGAGTGAAGTCATGCGTTACATGCCTCTTTATATTTCTGTAATTCTCTCTTAAAGTCGAAACTGTCAGCATGTATGGAGTAAAGAATTCTTCCTCAAAATATTTTCCATGACTCTCCTCAAGCACGGCAGGCGCGAAAGGCCTGAATGACTCTCTGAATTTTATTTTCATGTTCATTGTCTTCTGCATTGATGAATCGCGCGGGTCCCCGAGAATAGACCTGTTTCCGAGAGCGCGTGGTCCATACTCCATCCTTCCCTGAAACCAACCGATGACTCTCCCGGCTTCTATCTCGTCCGCTCCTGTTCGGGCAGGGTCTGAAATCTTCTCGTATATTCCTCCGAGCTCTATAAGAGCCTTTTCAATCTCTCCTTCAGAGTATTCAGTTCCCAGATACGAGTACTGCTGGGGATTTTCAAAATTGCCGCCGAGCATTGACGAAACGTAGAGAGCTGCGCCCATTGCTCCTCCCGCGTCTCCGGAAGCCGGTTGAATGAATATTCTTTCGAACCCGGTCTCCTTCTTTATCTTCGCATTGGCTACGCAGTTGAGCGCCACTCCTCCTGCCATAATAAGGTTCCTCTCCCCCGTCGTCTTTTCGAGGTGTTTTGCCATTTTAACCAGTATTTCCTCAATTACCTGCTGCACAGATGCGGCTATATCCGCATATTCTGCGGTTACCTTTTCATTTTTCTTTCTTGCCTTCACGTTGAAGAGTCCCTCAAGTTTTTTGCCGGCCATCCTCTCTCCGTACTCATACTCAAAGTAATCCATGTTGAGCCTGTATGATCCGTCATCCTTCGCGTCTATGAGTTCCTTTTTTATCAGAGATGAGTATTTCGGCTCCCCGTAGGGCGCTAAACCCATCAGTTTGTATTCGCCGGAATTGACCTCAAACCCGCACAGATAAGTGAATGCAGAGTAGAACATGCCGAGAGAGTGCGGATACTCTATCGAAGATATCTGCGTTATATTATTTTTATCGGCCCTTCCAAGAGTTGTAGTGTCCCATTCGCCGACCCCGTCATTGACCATGTACGCCGCAGAGTCGAATCCGGAAGGAAGGAATGCGGATGCGGCATGCGATATATGGTGCGGCAGATAGTATAATTTATACTTTCCCCTGATGTGCTTCCTTATCTCATTCGAGAGAAAAAGTTTTTCCTTCAGCCAGAGCGGAAGAGCTGAAAAAGCGAACCTGAAGTTTCTCGGAGATGCAAAGACAAGATTCTCTATTATTCTCTCGAATTTAAGGATCGGTTTGTCGTAAAAGACGACAGCGTCAAGCTCCTTCTCCTTAAACCCGTATCTCTCTTTAAGTATGTCGAGGGATCGGAGCGGGAACACCTCATCATTCTTTATTCTCGAGAATCTCTCCTCCTGGAGAGCTGCTACTACCCTGTCGCCCTCTATATAACACAGGGATGAATCGTGGTAGAATGCGGATACGCCGAGAACTTTCGGATTACTCTTCATGTTTGAAACGCGGAATGTATGATTTGAACAGAACTTTGACCTCTGCATGGCTCTTGGCGGCCAGAAATGTTGAGACCATTGAGCCGACTTTTTCGTCATCCATCTTTTGTCCGCCGACAGCCTTGAATATCTTTTCAAACCTCGTATCCTCGGCTCCCTCCTCGGCCCTCAGAAGCTCTTCAAAGAGCTTCTCTCCCTTTCTCTTGCCTGTATATACTATGCTTATATCTCTTCCCGGCTCATAACCCATCATCCGTATCATCTTTTCTGCAAGGTCCTTTATATAGACTGGTTCTCCCATGTCGAGAATGAAGACCTCGCCGCCAACCGCTCCTCCTGCCGCTTCAAGGCAGAGCTGCACAGCCTCCTGAATCGTCATGAAGTACCTTTTCATATCCGGGTGCGTTATTGTCACCGGCCCCTTGTTTCTTATCTGCTCCTCAAAAATCGGAATCACGCTTCCCCTCGATCCGAGGACGTTTCCGAACCTGACGCAGGAGAAGATTGTCTTTCCGCCGCTTGCCGCAGTCACTATAAATTCGGCTATCCTCTTTGTGCCGCCCATTATTGACGAAGGATTAACAGCCTTGTCCGTCGATATGAAGAGGAACCTCTTTGCCTTTCCCTTTGATGCATTGACAAGGTTTCTCGTGCCGAGTATATTGGTCTTTATTCCCTCTTCGGGAAACTTTTCGCATATGGGAACGTGCTTCAGGGCTGCGGCGTGGAAGACAACGTCAATGCGTCTTGAGGCGAATAAATCGTCGATCACGTCCCTGTCCCTCACGTCGGCGAGTATCGTCTCCACGTTTCCCTTCTTCTCCGCCGGAGTGCGCATTTCAAGATAAAAGAGCTCTGTTTCATTATTGTCGATCGCATAGACCATATTGGGCGAATATTCAAGAACCTGTCGGAAGATCTCGGATCCTATCGAGCCGCAGGCGCCGGTAATTAGAACGTTCTGATTTTTAAGGTACCTTCCTATCTCCTCAAAATCAAGCTTCACGCTCTCCCTGCCGAGAAGGTCTGCAATGTCTATGTTTTTGACGCTCTGCAGGGTCATCTTTCCGTCTATCGAATCGCGCACGGAGGGCAGTATTTTTATGTCTCTTATATTCTGATTTTTCAGGAAATCGAATATCTCATTGAGCCTCTCCTTCTCTATTGAGGGGATTGCTATAAGAATTGTCGCGGCTCCGGTCTTTCTCATCGCCTTTTTCACTTCCGAAAGCCCTCCGAGTATCGTTATTCCGTGGATTCTCATGTTCCATTTATGCCTGTTGTCATCTATTATCGCCACAGGGTCATAGGGGCTCTCCTTCTTAAGCATCTCCCTTACTATCTGTTCTCCTCCGTCTCCTGCTCCGTAGATTATGATTTTCTTCTTTGACTCGCTCTCCCTGTTCATCATGAATACAATCGCCCTCTTGAAGCTTCGAAGAGCGAGAAGCATGAAGAAAGAGATGAAGAAATCAAGAAAGAATACCGACCTTGAAAGCACAAGGATAAGACTGCTTCTGAAGAGAAAATAAGCTGTCAGATAAGCAAGAAGCTGCGCTGAGAGAATGGCGATGAACATTCTTATGGCGTCTCTAATGGAAAAATACTTCCATGAAACCGCATACATGTCAAATAGGAGAAGAAGAATTATCTTCGACAGAATGAAAATCGGCAGAAATATTTTGAATGTGTCATAATTGATGAAAAACTCTGTTATGCTGAAGCGGATGCTGAAAGAGAGAAGATATGACAGGGAAAATATCGCCGCATCGGCAAGCACAAAGAAGACGAATCTTTTCAGATAGGACGGCCTTAAAAGGCTAATCATCAAAGAATTCGCGAATCTTTTCAATGACATAATCCTGCTCCTTCCTCTTTATTTCCGTGTGAAACGGAATAGCCACTGTTTCCTTTGACACCTGCGCGGTTACCGGATAATCATTAAGAGCGTGGTTGTACTTTTTATAGCACGGCTGGGTGTGAATGGGTGTGAAATACGGGCGCACGGATACATTATTCTTTATCAGATGGTCCATCAGAGAGTTGCGTCTCTTTGGGTTCACCCTGATGACGTAAACAAACCATCCGTTTTTCTGATTCTTTGGAGTGTGCGGAACTCTAACGTTTTTTATTTTGGAGAGCTTTAGGGAGTAATAATCCGCCGCCTCTCCCCTCTTTTTTAAAATCTCGTCGACGCGCTCCATTTGAGCCACTCCCAAAGCCGAAGACATTTCATCTATCCTGAAATTGTACCCGAGGTACGAATGGTCGAGCCAAAGGTCCATGTCCCGTCTTCCCTGATTTCTAAGCGCCCTCATTTTAAGATAGATATGCTTTGAGTCGGTCACTATCATCCCACCTTCGCCCGTTGTAATCTGCTTGTTAGGATAAAACGCAAACACGGAAGCCTCTCCGAAGGATCCGGCCTTTCTTTTTTTCTTCACTGTTCCGAACGCTTCGCATGAATCCTCAATGAGAAACAGATTGTGTTTTTTTGCGGTTTTTTCAATAGTTTCGTAGTCGCAGATATTTCCGAATATGTCGACCGAGAGGATGCCTCTCAGAATTCTTTTTGTCTTTTTGTTTACAAGCTTTCCTTTGACCTTAAAGTACTCCTCTTCAACCATTCTTTTCAGCTCTTCAGCCGACATGCAGAGGCTGTCATCGTCGATATCGCAGAATCTCGGATACCCTCCGGCATGGATTATGACGTTTGAAGATGCTATAAAACTGAACGGCGAGGTTATCACTTCTTCATTCTCGCGCAGATTTTTATTCAACAGAAGGAGAAAGAGACCTGCCGTTCCTGAAGAGACGGATACTCCGTATTTTCTTCCCGAATAATCCGCGCACATTTTTTCGAATTTTTCCGTGTACTTTCCGATACTGAGAATTCCGGTCTGCAGGATATCTTTAAGATACTTCAGCTCGTTTCCCTTTAAGGAGACTCCGCTTAAATTCACTTTCATTTTTTCTTCCTATTTCAGTTGTTGTCAAGGGGAAGAGGCACAATGCTCTTCGCCTTTGCCGATTTATATATGGCAAGAATCAGCTCTATCGATTTTTTGCCCTCTCTTCCGTCCGTTGTCGCCTTGGATTTGTTCTTAAGAACGTCGAGCACGTTTTCATAGTATCCTTTGTGCCCGAAGCCGTAAACCGATTTAGTGCTGTAATTAACGTCATTGACTGCGGCGTCATCATCATCGTACTTTTCAAAATCCCACTTCTCGACTTTATTGACGGCATTGCCGCCTATTTTGACTGTGCCGGTCTCGCCAAGTATAGTTATCGAACCCTCATAATTCTTCGGGTAAGTGAGCATGGTCACCTGGATGACACCAATGGCTCCCGAGCGGAATTTCAGAAGCGCCGCTCCGGTGTCCTCTGTCTCAATCTGTCGGGCAAGAGTTCCCGTAACGGCAGTCACATAATCGACCGGACCCACAAGCCACTGTATCAGGTCAACATAGTGGGATGCCTGGTTCATGAATGCGCCTCCGTCGAATTCCCACTTTCCGCGCCATTCTGCGGCATTGTAATAATCCTGAGGCCTCTGCCAGAATACTGTCGCGTTCGCCATAAAAATTTTCCCGAATCTGTTTTTGTCAATCGCTTTTTTAAGAAGCCTTATCGGAGGATTAAGCCTGTTCTGTTTCACAACGAAGAGTTTCACGTCATTGTCATCGCATGCCCGTATGAGTTCGTTGGCTCCTTCCAGAGTCACTGCCATCGGTTTTTCCGACAGAACGTTTATTTTCTTATTTGCGGCCATTGCTCCGTGTTTCGGATGAAGACCGGACGGTGTGCAAATGCTCATCAGATCGAACGTCTCTTTATCAAGCATCTCCGCATAATCCGCATAACCGGTAACTCCGAATTCATCAGCCCATCTCTCTGCCTTCTCTTTGATTTTGTCGCAGACAGCCACCAGTTTTATTCTGTCTTTCAGTTCCCTGAAAACCTCAAAATGCCTCTCGGAAATTCTTCCGCATCCTACAACCCCGACTCTTATCATTTCTTCCTCCTGAAATATTCTATCGTCTTTTTTAACCCCTCCTCAAGAGTGACCTTCGGCTCAAACGAAAGTTTTTTTCTTGCAAGAGACAAATCCGGTTTTCTCTTGCAAGGGTCATCGGAGGGCAGACTCTTGAACTCCACTGCCGACAAAGACGATGAAAGTTTAATTATCATTTCCGCAATCTCCGATATTTTTCTCTCGTCATCAGTTCCCAGATTTACAGGGCCGGTGAAAGAATCGTCCGTTGCCATCATCGAAACAAGTCCGTCAACCATGTCTGAAACATAGCAGAAAGACCTTGTCTGCTCTCCGCTGCCGTAAACGGTGAGATTATTCCCGTTAAGCGCCTGATTTATGAAATTTGACACCACCCTTCCGTCGTTTTCCGACATATATGGTCCGTAGGTGTTGAAGATCCTGCACACTTTAATTTTAAGATTGTGGTTTCTGCGGTATTCAAACATTAAAGTTTCGGCGATTCTCTTTCCCTCGTCATAGCATGCTCTGACTCCTATTGGATTCACATTGCCGCAATAATCCTCTCTCTGAGGGTGCATAAGAGGGTCGCCGTAAATTTCAGAGGTCGATGAAAGAAGAACCTTGGCATTGTTTTTCCTCGCCATACCGAGAACATTGAGGGTTCCGAGAAAATTTATTTTCAGGGTGCGTATGGGATTTTTCTGATAGAATACCGGAGAAGCAGGAGATGCAAGGTGGTATATTTCATCAGCGGCGGCATAAATTGGCTCGATTATGTCATGATTTATGAATGAGAAATTTTTCTTCTTTTCAAGCATCGACACGTTTGCTTCGCTGCCTGTGTAAAAGTTGTCAATACCGAGAACTTCGCATTCCGGGTCATCCAGAAGGCGCAAGCTCAGATTGCTTCCTATGAATCCTGCGCAGCCCGTCACTATTATTTTTTTCTTCACCAACCTATTCCCCTGTAGTTTTTTCCGCTCTTTCTTTCCGGGAAGAGGTTGACAAGGTCGACAACCACAATGTCCCTGCCTGTGTAATTGTTCAGTATTTCCCTGTATGAATTGTCTTTATTTGCTATGACGACTATATCGACTTTGTCTATCATTTTGACCGGGTCGCTCTCCATAAGAGAGGAGATGTGCTTTATCTCCTTTTCAACATACTCTTTGTTTGTGCCCATTATATTCGCCAGATGAACGTTCTCATCGTAAATAAGAACCTCCTTTCCCTTTCCTAAAAGCCTCTCCACTAGAAGCACTGCGGGTGATTCTCTAAGGTCATCAGTACCGTTTTTAAAGCTTATTCCGAAGACGCCCACTTTGGGGGATTTTTCTTTGATTATCGTCTGAAACGCCCATTCTATCTGAAGTTCATTTGACGTCATAATATTCTCTACTACAGGTATGTCCACTCCGATTTTTTTCGCTTCGTAGGCAAGAGCCCTGACGTCCTTTGGAAGGCAGGAGCCGCCGAAGGCAAATCCCGGCCTCAGATAGTATTCCGAAATGTTCAGTTTTCTGTCAAGAATGAATATGTCTATGACCTCCCTTGAATCAATGTTCTTCTTCTTGCAGAACCTTGATATCTCGTTGGCGAAATCGACCTTCAGAGCATGGAAGGTGTTGTTGACATACTTGAGCATCTCTGCGGTCCGGATGGAAGTCACAATAAACGGACATTCAAGGAACGAGTACATCTTTCTTATCGTCTTTTCGCCTGTTTCGCAGTCGCATCCGAGAAGAGTGAAAGGAGGATTGTAAAAGTCATTAACCGCATTTCCCTCTCTCAGGAATTCGGGATTGGCGGCGACGTCAAAGTCCTTTTTCCTCTTTTTGCCTGTTTTTGTCTCTATTATCTCCGCATACTTGTCGACGGTTCCCGGCATTGACGTTGACCTTATCAGGACTAGGTGAAACGTCTGTTTTTCCTTCAGGATTTCGCCTATTTCCTCCGCTGTCTTGAAGATATATGAAAGGTCGACCTCTCCAGTATCCTTTGACGGAGTTCCCACGCAGATAAGAGAGATGTCTGTCTCCAGAATCGCCTTCTTTATGTCAGCTGTGGCCGTCAGATTCCCGCTTGCCGTCACTTTTTTAACAACTTCGCCGACATAAGGTTCGACAATCGGAGATACGCCTTTGTTTACCTGCGCAATTTTATCTTTGCTCACTTCAACTCCCAGCACTTTGTAGCCCTGCTCGGCAAGACATGCCGCAGAGATAATGCCTACGTAGCCCAAACCGAATACTGAAATTTTCATTGCTCACCCTCTTCTTTTGTGTGATAGTGATAGTAATAGTGGTAGTAGTAATACCTGCCGTAATAACTCGTCATGTTTATGTTGTTGAATACGAAGCCGAGGACATTAACGTTCATATTCAAAAGAATCTTGCTCGCATACTGAAGGTCCCTTTTGTGGGCTTTCTTGAACTGAACAACCCAGAGCATGCCGTCGGAAATCCTCGAAAGAATGGTCGGATCTGCTATCGAGAGCATGGGAGAGGTGTCTATAATGACATAGTCGAACATGTTTCTCAGCTCTTTGAAAATAACCTTTGTTTTAGCCGATTCCAAAAGTTCGGTCGAATGGGTTGTCCTTTCCCCGTGAGGGAGAACGTAAAGGTTGGGCATGGATGTTTCATATATGCATTCCGAAATAGGAGTATTCTCTTTGATGAGATGCGTCAATCCTCTGCTCTTCTGTGCGATGTCAAAAAGCTTGGTTATAGTCGGACGCCTCAGATCCGCGTCCACCAGGAGAGTGCGTTTGTTGAGCTGGGACAATACAATCGCCAGATTTGCCGCTGTGGTTGATTTTCCCTCACCCTTTGTAGCAGATGACACGGTCATCATTTTGGGAGGATTGTCCTGAGAGATGTAGAGAATATTGGTTCGCAGTATTTTATAGGACTCGCTCACAGGAGACCCTTCCGGAAGGTTTGAAACAATCGGCGATTTCAGATTGATAGAATCTGCCTTTCCGTTTGCATCGGCTTTCTGGAGAATCAAAGGAACGCTGCCGAGGGTTTTGATTTTGAATTCTCTTTCTATTTCATCTATATCCTTTATTGAATCGTCTATGTACTCCTTCAGCAGAACAGTTCCTATCGCTATAATCAGAGAAAGGAAAAATCCCAGTATCAGGTTTCTTCCTGTTTTTGGGAGAATCGGGCTTGTTGTGAGAACCGCCTTGTCTATTATCCTTACGGCTCCAAGCTTGCCTGCCTCGGCGACTCTTGATTCCTCGTACTTGCTTCTCAGCATGAGATACAGCTCCTCTGAAACCTTTTTGTCCCTCTCGAGGCGCGCAAGGGATATCTCCTTTAAGGGCACGTTTCTCATTTTGGATTCATACTGACTCACTGCTTCGCTTAGCGCATTGAGCATTGATTCTTTCGCCTTCTGTTCAACCTGAAGGGAGAGAATCTCATCCATTATACCTTCAGTGTATTCAATGGGATTTGATGAGACATACGTCTCCCTCAAGCTTATCCTGCTTGTCTCTATCACCTGTGATTTTATCTGCTCTATTCTGCTCTTCACTTCGATTATCTTCGGATGGAGAGAGTCATACCCGATTGAAAGATAGTAAGCGTAATTTGATTCAAGCGTCTCAAGCTCCTTGAGAGACCTTGCTATGAAAGGATTTGACGTGTTGAACATTCCTTCCGTGAGGGCTTTCTGGGATTCATTAAGATTGTTCTTAAGGGCCTTAAGCCTTGAGGCGATAGTCAAAAGCTCCACCTCGGTCGCCTTCTTCTGCTGTTCGTAAGTGGAAATCATCTGAACGAGCATCTTTGTCTCTTCGGACAATTCCAGGATGGAGTTCCCTTCTTTGTAAAGTTTGAGATTCTCCTCCGAATGCTTCAGCTCATTCTCTATCTTGAGCAGCTGCTCTTCGAGAAAATGCCTGACTTCGCTTAGTTCTCCCCTTGTCATGTCGAGATTGACTTTGTAATACTGGCTCACAATCAGATTGGTTATATAGTACGCGTTGAAAGGAGTCTTGTCCCTGTATGAGATGCGGAGTATGTCAGTGTCTTTTATTGGAATCACTGAGAGGCCGCTCTTGACTATTGCCATTCTCTTTTCCCGGGAGTATTTGGCATCCTTCAGATAGAGAGAATCGAGAGTTGAATCGTTTTCAAGCGCTGATACGACCTTCTCAATGAGAGTTCTCGATTGAATCATCTCTATATGATTGTTTATCAAAGTCTGGCGGGGGTTCATCTCCCTTATGGGAAAAAATGAGAGCCCTTTGTCGCTGCTTTCAATGAGAACCGTGGAGTTTGACTGATAGACAGGACGCGAGAGTTTTGTAAAAATGAATATGAATGCAAATACAGCTATAAAAACCGAAAGCAAAAGGAATCGGTTCTCCATGAGAAGATACCAGTATGTTCTTAGCTCCTTTCCATCCTCTTCAACCATTTTATCTTGCATTTTTGCTCCGTTTATAATTTTATGATGTTTTTGCCTGAAATCCCCTTAAACCCGTTTCTGGTGTCGAATATCACCCTCGAATGTTTTGCGTACCATCTGTAATCGAATTTCGAGTGGTTTGTCAGCAGAATGACGCAATCGAAATCTTTTAGCTGTTTTTCAGTGATGCTGTTCAGAACTTTTATTTTTTTATGGTCGCCCCTCTCGTCTATGAAAGAGTTCACCATAGGGTCTATAACCGTCACCTCCGCTTTATCCTCTTTCAGGAGATGGTAGACTTCAAACGAGGGGGATTCCCTCAGATCGTCAATATCCTTCTTGTATGCCATACCCATAAGAAGTATCTTTGAACCGTTTATTGATTTTTTCCTTTTATTGAGTATCTCGGCAACCTTTCCCACGACAAACCTTGGCATGTTCGTATTGACGTCCGAAGAGAGTTCTATGAACCGGTTATAAAAATCATACATTTTTGCCTTCCATGAGAGATACATGGGATCAAGCGGAATGCAGTGGCCTCCTATTCCCGGCCCCGGATAAAAAGGCATGAAGCCGAAGGGTTTGGTGGAAGCCGCATCGATGACGTTCCACATGTCTATGTTCATTCTGTGGCACATTACGGCAAGCTCGTTGACGAGTCCTATGTTGACAGCCCTGAATGTGTTTTCGAGAAGCTTTACCATCTCTGCCTCCTCGGGGGTGCCGACCGGAACGACTCTTTCAATAACCTGTGAATAGAGTTCTACTGCCAGGTTGGTATCTTTTTTTGTGACGCCGCCTATTACTTTGGGAGTATTTTTTGTATTGTATTTTATGTTTCCGGGGTCAACTCTCTCAGGAGAGAATGCCACAAAAATATCTCTCCCCACCTTATACCCCTCCTTCTCTATTTCATCCGCTATAAGCTCTCTTGTCGTTCCCGGGTATGTTGTCGATTCAAGAACCACGAGCATATCCTTATGCAGATGGTTTCTGATGCTGTTCATTGCAGAGGTTATATAGGAAACGTCAGGGTCCTTTGATTTCTGAAGCGGAGTCGGCACTGCTATGGAGATGCAATCGACCTTTTTAACCACAGAGTAGTCCGTGGTCGGAATAAAATTTCTGTTTTTAATTATCTTCTGTATCTCTTCATTCTTAACGTCTATAATGTAGGACCTTCCTTTTTTCAGAGAGTCTATCTTTTCCTGCAGAAGGTCTATACCGTAAACCTTGAATCCCTTTTTTGCGAATTCCACGGCAAGAGGAAGACCTACGTAACCCATGCCGACTATTCCTATTACAGCTCTTTTAGATTTGATTTTCCCCATCAGACTTTCCATTATAACTCCTTTTTCATTTCGTTACCGCCGCCCTTATGTAATCCAGATATTCGTCAATATCCGTCGATTCTTTTTCATTCATTACGTAAGGCGCAAATCTCTCCTGAGGGATTTTGCGCTTCTCTCTGAATTGATTTAAAGAGAATATGAAGAGAGCGCCGTTTATCTGATATACCTTCCGTTCTTCAATCTTGATTTTTTTCAAGAGTCCGTCGCCGCAGTCCGCGCATAAATTGTCATGCAGTTTGAATGCTCTGAAAACGGATACAACAGGTTTCTTTTTCTTTTTAAAAAGGTTCAGCCCCCCGACTATATCCGAAGGTTTTCTGCACGGGGAAGTCGGCTGAAGGAGAATCACAGTGTCCGTCTTGAGGAAATCGTATTTGTTTGCTAGATAGTCAATGATTTTATCCGTAACTGCGAAATCTGAGGCGAGTCTTTTCGGCCTCCTGTCAATAACCGCTCCTCGCGCATTGAATCCGTCTTTTATGTCGGTCGAGACGATTATCTGATCGCACACTGCGCTTTCAATAGCCGCATTGACTGAAATGTCAATAAGAGTCTCTCCGTTCAGTTTCAGAAGATTCTTCTCTTTGATCCTTCTGCTGTTCTTCCTTGCAGGTATTATGCATCTTACCATAATCAGCCAAAGAGTATATCATCGTTTGAAGATGATTCCTTCGTTGACTCATCCTCCATCTTTCTAAATTCCTTTTCGTAATCGCTGAGCTGTCTTTCTTCGAAGGTCTCCTTCTTAGGGGTTCTTTCCGATTCAAAATTTTTCTCCGGCTGAGGAGATTTCGAAAGAGCTTCGAATATGTCCACTCTTCTCTCCTCTTTCGTTTCTTCTTTTGTCTTCTTTGCAAAATCTTCAGAGACAAAATGCTTTTCGGTCTTAGCTCTTTCAATAATCTCTTTCAGATTTCTGTTTTCCAAAGAGAGTCTGGATACAGTATCTTCCAGATTCTTTATTCTTGCTCTTTCTTCCTCATTCGTTTCTTTGTTGCCTGTGTACGTTTCGGAATGAGTCTCCATTTCTGCTATTTTTTTTCTGAGCTGTTCGTTTTCCTGGTTTGCCTTTACAACCTGATTGTGATTTTTAAGAAGATTCTCCCTGAGACCCTTTATCTCTTCAGTGAGTTTCTCCAATTCTTTTCTGTCGGCCGCATTCTCGAGAGAAGCATTCTGTTCTCTCATTTTTGCCTGAATCTGCTTCAGATTTTCAAGCTCCGCCTCTGCTTCCTCCCTCTTCTTTTTCATCTGAAGCTCGAATGAAGCCATCTCCTCTTCAGCCGATGCTCTCTTTCTTGAGATATCTCCCGTAAGGGATTCCGACTCCGAGTTTATCGCCTTCTTTCTCTTTTCAAGCTCATTCTGCAGATTGTTGACTTCAGCTTCAATCTCCTTCTTTTTGTTTTCAAGCTCTTCAAGATGCATCTTTTCAGCATTCACTCTTGATGATATTGAATCCTTCTCGTCATTGAATTTCTTCAGCTCAATCTGAAGAGTATTATACTGCTCCTGCATCTGTTTTTCTATCTTGGCTATTTTTACCATCTTCTGAGTGGTTTCGGAGAGCTCTTTTTTGAGATTTTCCAGCTTGACCTGGTCGTCCACGAATGACTGCTGCATCTCCTGCCTCTTCGTTCCTATCCTTGCCAGCTCGGTATTCTTGGCTTTCAGCTCTTCAGTCACAGTTCCCAGCTCTTTTCTGTATGTCAGAAGAGTCTTCTCTTTGTCTGAGAGTTCGTTTTCAATGTTCTTCTTGATATTCTCTATTTTTTCGATTCCGAGAACTGCCGCAAGCTTTCTCTCCTGATTTTTTCTCAAAACTATGATTTCATCAAGCTTCATTTTGATCTTCAAAAGCTGATTAAGCCCCATCTTTGCTTCAATTACCTGCGGAGCGTCATCCTGGAGGGGCTTGTACTCTCTTATGTTGGGGAAATCCGTCTCTATTCTTTCGACCTTCTCGTTGAGCTCCTCAAACTCCCGGCGCCTCTCCTCCATTATTGTGCGTGTCTTTATCTCTTCGGTCTTCAGCC
>JAQVDU010000101.1 GCA_028698175.1 bacterium
ATGTCGAAAGCGACAGTCTGGTTAGTGACTTGTCGGCAACAGTTTCCCGGCTTGCACAAGGGAAAACCATTTCTTTGGGTCTTTCCGGGGGAGTTGATTCAAGGATTCTTCTGAATGTCCTCCTGAAAAGCAATGTGAAATTCACAGCCCACACTTTCGGTTTCGGTTATGAGGATGACGTAAAACTGGCCGAACAATTATCCTGTGCGTTAGGAATCAAGAATAGACGCTACCATGCTCTGCCGGAGAACAAAAGCGCGTTTATAAGAGATTTTCTCTCTCATTCACCGTTTGCTGTTTCTCTTCACAGGACGCTTCTTCTCAACGCGTTTTCGCTCTTTTCTGAAAATCAGTGCGTTATTGACGGCACTTCGGGCGAATTTTTCAGAGGACACTATTTCAGAAGGTGGAAACTCGCTCGAAGATTCGGACTTGGAGATTCCATGGTCTTTGAAGCCGTTTCGACACCCCTTCCAGAATTCTTCAACAGGGATTTCGCATCAATGTGCAAAGATGAGGCCAAAATAAACTTCATCGAGTTCATAAGAGAATTCAGGGATCAGAGAGTCTTTGAGAAAGACTATGACATGGCATACGTGAAATACTACAATCCCAATTACAGGGCAAGAGAACAATCAAGGATGGATGAGAGTGTGGTTTCCTTTCTTCCGTTTCACCAGAGCAATTTGATTTATTCATTTATCCGTAAGGGGAAAAACTATTTCGATTTTAAAGAATTTTCAAAAGAAGGCATTTTTAGGGAATTTCCTTTTGCAACAAACTCCGTCGTTAGGCCTTTTGAGGGTTGCGGAAATGTGTTTTCGTTATACGAGGATGAGAAAATACGAGATTCGATTCTCAATCTTATGCATCATTCATTTTTCAAAACAATTCTCTCAAAAAACGGCGTTGATTCGGTTTACAGATTCTATGAAAAGAGTAATATGAACGATTTGGCAAGGATGGACAAAATTTCTTCGTTCCTGCTAAGCTCCGGACTTCTTTATCTCTAAAAACGTTGTTCAGAATATTCCCAGAGATTCTTTCACCCTCTGGAGCTTCTCCTTCGGTATCTCCCTGAACTGCAGAAACTCCATAGTGTATATTCCCCTTCCCTGAGTAAGAGTTCTGAGGTCATTCATGTATCCGAACATCTCCGAGAGAGGCACTTCAGAGTTTATAACCTGTCTCCCGCTCTCCGACTCAATGCCCTTCACAAAAGCAAATCTCGAATTGAGGTCGTTTATAACGCTTCCTATGAATTCGTCAGGCACTGTCACGTCAAGCTTCATTATAGGTTCAAGCAGATAATTGTCATTATTTTTCAGTGCATTTTTAAATGCCTGCGAGGATGCGAACTGGAAGGCGTTTTCATTTGAAGCCTGAGAATCGAACTTGGCGTCAATGAGAGTTGCCTTGATATTTATCATCGGAAATCCTGCGAGAATTCCATTTGAAACTGCTGATTTAACGCCATTCTCCACAGATTTTACAAACTCTGGAGGAAATACTTCTTTTCCGAGGGAATTTTCAAACTGGAACATTGATTTATCATTGTATTCTACCTTGAGCTTGACGTATGCAAAGACGGATTTCTGACCTAAAATCCTGTTGAGTTCAAAATCCCCTGCGGATTTCCCTCTCACTGTCTCTCTATACGTGACAATCGGCTTTCCTATTCTCGGAAGAAGATTATACTCCCTCTTTAGCCTGTCGAGAAGTATCTCTATGTGAAGCTCTCCCATCCCTGAAATCAGCTTCTGCCCGGTCTCCGCATTTATAAGGACCTTAAAAGTTGGGTCTTCCTCCTGAAGCTGGACGAGAGCTTCTTCAAGCTTCTCTTCGTCGTCCCGCTTCTTCGGTTCAATGGAAACCGAAACAACCGGCTCCGGAAATACCGGCTTTTCGAGTATTATCAGGTGCTTCGGGTCGGAAAGGGTGCTTCCGGTGAGAGATTTTCTTATCCCTGCAACAGCGCATATCTCTCCCGCCTCTATTCTCTCCACTTCAAGTCTCTTGTTTGAATGCATCACAAATATTTTGCTTATCCTCACCTTTTCGTCGTATGTTGCGTCAACTACCTGATCCTTCACCTCCAGCGTGCCAGAGTATATTCTGATGTAAGCGAGTTTTCCGAAATGTTTGTCCACTTCAATTTTGTATATGAGCGCTGAAAAAGGAGATTTCGAATCCGATTTTCGCGAAGCATGCTCCGTTGTTTTCGGATTCTGCCCCTCCACGGGAGGCCTTTCAAGAGGGGAAGGAAGATAATCCACAATTCCGTCGAGAAGTTGCTGTACTCCCTTGTTCTTCTTCGATGAGCCTGTGAATACTGGCACAACCTGGTAGGCAATCACCGATTCCCTTATCGCCTTCTTAAGCTCCTCTTCCGAAACATCTTCTCCGGCAAGCATTTTGTCAAGCATTGTGTTGTTGAAGTTGGCGAGCATCTCAAGCATCGATTGCCTCATCTCAGCCGCTTTTTCCGCATAAGCTTCTGGTATATTTTCTTCCGAAAAAACATGCTCCTCCTCTCTCTCTCTCCATATATATGACTTCATTTTCACAAGGTCAACAATTCCTTCGAATGAATCTTCAGAACCTATTGGAATCTGTATCGGAAGCGGAGGGATATGAAATCTCTCCTTCATGCCGTTTACTGCATGATAGAAATTTGCTCCCAGACGGTCCATTTTGTTTATGAAGGCAATCCGAGGAACATTGTACTTGTCAGCCTGCCTCCAGACTGTTTCTGACTGGGGCTCCACTCCTTCCACTGCGCTGAAGATTATAACAGCGCCGTCAAGCACTCTGAGGGAGCGCTCTACCTCTGCCGTAAAATCAATGTGGCCCGGAGTGTCTATAATGTTTATTTTGTTTTCTTTCCAGAATACTGAAGTCACTGCGGAGGTTATTGTAATGCCTCTCTCCTTCTCCTGCTCCATCCAGTCCATAGTCGCTGTCGCATCATCCACCTCCCCTATTCGGTGAATCTTCCCGGTATAAAAGAGTATTCTCTCCGTAGTGGTTGTTTTGCCCGCGTCTATGTGGGCTATTATTCCGATGTTCCGAAGTGTTTTTAAATCCATAAGTAAAAAAAAACCCATCCTTGCAGATGGGTTTTGCTTAAAATCCTCTATCTATCAGAAACGGAAATGGGCATACGCCTTATTGGCTTCAGCCATTCTGTGCGTATCTTCCCTTTTCTTCATAGAGCCGCTGTTTTCCTTTTTATAACATGCAAGAAGCTCGCCTGCAAGCTTTTCAGCCATTGTGTGTTCGCTTCTATCCCTTGCCGCGTCCAGGACCCACCTGATTGCGAGGGCAAGTTTTCTTTCCGGCTTAACTTCCATGGGCACCTGATATGTGGCTCCTCCGATCCTTCTGGGGCGCACTTCAACTATTGGCTTCACGTTGGCGAGTGCCTTGTCAAAAACCTGATATCCGTCTTCGCCGGTCTTCTTGTGAAGAACTTCAAGAGCATCATAAAATATATAGAGCGCAGTTGATTTCTTTCCGCGCTTCATTATGCTGTTTATGAATTTGCCGATTACAGCGCTGTTGTATCTCGGGTCAACATACTCTCTCTTTGGAAGTACTCTAATCCTTCTTGGCATTTTTCAACTCCTATGCTGTTTGTTTTGGTTTTTTAGCGCCGTAGTGCGAGCGGGATCTCTTTCTGTTTTCGACTCCTGCGGAATCATAGACGCCTCTGATTATATGGTACCTGACTCCGGGAAGGTCCTTCACTCTTCCGCCTCTTATGAGAACGACTGAATGCTCCTGAAGGTTATGTCCTTCGCCCGGAATGTAGGCTGTCACTTCGTATCCGTTCGAGAGCCTCACTCTGGCTACCTTTCTGAGAGCCGAATTCGGCTTCTTTGGCTTTGTCGTGTAGACTCTTGTGCATATTCCGCGTTTCTGCGGACACGCCTTCAAAGCCGGCGCCTTTGTCTTCTTTGTCGCTGTCTCTCTGCCTTTTCTCACTAACTGATTTACTGTTGGCATTTGCTTTACTCCTTAACTATTGGTGCTTGTTCCAAAATTTCTTCTTCTTCAAAGATCTCTTCTTTTTCGTCTTCGATCTTTCTGTATTTCTTGATTCCCGTTCCGGCCGGCAGAAGGTTGCCCATTATGACATTCTCTTTAAGGCCGTTAAGATTGTCAATGTTACCATTGATCGCCGCATCTGTCAATACTTTTGTGGTCTCCTGGAATGAGGCGGCTGAGATGAAGGACTGCGTCTTCAGAGATGCCTTGGTGATTCCCATCAGAAGACGGGTGTAGAGAGCCGGTTTTTCTCCGGATTCGCTCACCCTCTCGTTTTCCTTGTCAATCTCCTTCTTTTCAACGACCTCTCCCTCTATGAAATCAGTTTCGCCCGGATCGGTCACTCTCACGTACTTTATCATCTGCCTTATGATGAGAGCTATGTGTTTGTCATCTATCTCCACTCCCTGAGCCCTGTAAACTTCCTGAATCTGATTCATAAGGAAATTTGCCACCTCTCCCACGTCCTTGATTCTCATAAGGTCATGAGGGTCTATGGCTCCGTCGCAGAGACGTTCTCCGGCTTCAACAACTTCATTGTCGTAAACCAGAAGATGCTTTCCGTATGGTATTTTATACTCATACTTCTGATTGTTCGGAGTGATGACGTTTATTATTCTTTCGCCTTTTTTAATGGGTCCGAGCTCGACCGTTCCGTCCACTTCGGTTATTATCGCCTTATCCTTAGGCACTCGGGCTTCAAAGAGCTCCACAACCCTCGGAAGACCGCCTGTGATATCGCTTCCAGAGATGTGGGATTTCGGCTTCTTCGCGATAACTGTTCCCTGCATGACTTTTTCGCGGTTCTTTACGAGCACGTATGAACCGACAGGGAGCGGATGATTCTTTATAACCTTACCCGATTTATCAATGATGTTTATTTCAGGATGCAGCGTCTTGTCCCTGTTCTCAATCACAATGTAAAGCATCTCTGTGCCAGAGTATTCTGCCTTAACAGTCTGGCCGGGGACGAGATTGTTGAACTGCGCGTACCCATCTACTGTGGCATGAATCGGATTTGAATAAGGGTCCCATGAGAATATGTCGTCCTGCTCTTTGACCTCCTGCTTCTCCTCCACAAGGATCTGCGCTCCCACAGGGATATTCATCTCATGATCTTTTCCGTCAGAATCAACGATGATTATCTTTGAGTTCTTGGACAGGTTTATTTTCTGTCCGAGCTCATTGTCAACAAGTTTCATCTTTATGAATTTTATTTTTCCGGCCTTCTTCGTTTTGAGAGTATTCTGTTCGGTCTTTCCGCCTGCCGTTCCTCCAATATGGAAAGTCTTAAGGGTCAACTGGGTTCCCGGCTCTCCTATTGACTGAGCGGCCATCACTCCGGCCGCCTCTCCTATCTCCACAAGCCGTCCTGTCGCGAGATTCCTTCCGTAGCATTTTCTGCAGAGTCCGTATTCGGCTTCGCACGTGAGAACGGAGCGTATCTTTATCTTTTCAAGTCCGATCGAGTCCATCTCCAATGCCTGTTCAAGAGTTATCTCTTCATTCTCGCGGACTATCACTTCTTTTGTTATTTCATTTACAATGTCTTCAAGAGCGAATCTTCCCACGACGAGGTCTGATAATTTCTTCACAATTTTATCCTTTTCTCTTATGGGCTTCATCTCTACGCCGAGAATCGTTCCGCAATCCTCTTCCGTTATTATAACGTCCTGGGCAACGTCAACGAGTCTTCTTGTCAGATACCCAGCTTCAGCCGTCTTCAATGCAGTGTCAGTCAGTCCCTTTCTCGAGCCGTGCGTTGAAATAAAGTATTCAAGAACCTGCAGTCCCTCTTTGAAGTTTGACGTGACAGGCGTCTCAATGATTTCTTCTCCGGTCAGCTTCTTCTGCGGTTTCTGCATCAGTCCTCTGATTCCTATGAGCTGTCTCACCTGCTCCATGTTTCCTCTGGCTCCGGAGCCCACGATCATGTATATAGGATTGAATCCTTCCCTGTCATTCTTAAGTTCCTTTTCAACGACGTTTCTAATATCGTTTCCTGCATTTATCCAAGCGTCAACGACCCTTCTGAATCTTTCCTGGTCAGTAGTGGTTCCGCCCTTCCTGTGCTCTCTGTTTATTCTGTCAACCTCTTTCTGGGTTGACTCGACTATTATCTTCTTCTCTTTCGGAACTACCATGTCGTCAAGTCCGAAAGTGAGCCCGCACCTTGTCGCGTAGAAAAAGCCCTTCTCCTTTATGTTGTCGAGAAGCTCGATAAGCTCCTTGTTTGAAACTTTCCAGAATGAATCAAAGATGAGAGTTTGAAGCTCTTTTTTTGCCATCGGCTTGTTGATGAATCTCATCTTCTCGGGAATGAATGCATTGAATATTATTCTTCCTACTGTAGTGCTGTAGAAAGTTCCGTTGT
>JAQVDU010000015.1 GCA_028698175.1 bacterium
TAATTATAGGTATTATCGAATGTCCAGATTCCCAGATTATTGATTCTATGTGGACATGGAAAAGCGATACAGTTTTTAGTGTAGGTTTAAGTGCCCTAAATTCAACGAATCTGATAAAGAACGACGGGATAGACAGGATATACGGAGCCCCGAACCCTTATACAACAGTGAGTGAATCTTATGGATGGTTTTATATGGAGAGCGACAGCGACAACAGTTACTATTTTGCGTATGAGGATACTGAAGATGTTAAGACTTATGCAATGGACTTTGGATATATAGATAATGACAGTCTGCTTGATGTATTGGCAGGCAGAGGCGGCAGAGTATGGGAAGCAATAGATACTGAGAATGATTCATTTTTATTCGCAGACGGAACGGCATATGGTGGATATTTGAGTAAGATTCTTGAAGATATAGATAAAGACGGAAACAAGGAATACATAACAGGTGGATTGGTATATGCTCAATCACCGGCAGAATGGATATTGGGAATGTCGGAATGCAATGGCGACAACAGTTATGACACTATCTGGAGCCACTGGATACGCAAGGACTACGGACCGGTGAGTGCCTCATTCAGCGGTTGCGGAGGTGACTATGGCGACATAGACGGAGACGGGGATGATGAACTTGTGCTATGCGCAGGCAGCATAATAGAGGTCTTTGAGGTGGCGGGAGATGACAGCTTTGAGATGGTATGGAGCATGGATAATGACACATTCTCAGGAAGCCATGTATTGGTATATGATTTTACAGGAAACGGAAGAGACGAAATAATCTGGACAGGCCAGTCGGACCCACAACTGCCACTGACTTATGGGATGGAGGTAATGAAGACATACATAATAGAATGGGATACATTGTACGATGAAAATAAACCGACCCTTGACTCAGCAGTAGCTTATGAAGGAAGCATAGTGGGAGACGGAATAGACGGAGACGATATAGTGTGTTTGTACTTTAACAGAAGCATGGACTCCTGCACAGTGAATAAAGGGAACATAGATGAAGTGTTAAAACTAAGCAGTAGCCATACATGGTTAGACGGAACAGACAGCTTGGGAGCAGTGTGGTGGAACAGCTTAAGGACAAGAATGTTTGTAAAGTTCAAGACGAATACGGAGAAACCTACAATATCAGTAGGAGATACAATAAGACCTGACAGTGTTACCATAAACGGCAGCGCACCGTACATATACCCCTGCTATAATGAGGTGATATTAAAAGGTGACTTCGGACCGGAGGGGATATGGGACAGCACTTGTACTGTCCCAACGAAGAGTGAGCTACAAATGCAAATACAGAACCAATACATCCTATGGAATACAAATACACAAGGTACACTGACAGTATATGATATATCAGGCAGAGAAGTGATAAAAGAAGAATCAAAGACAACAGGCGAACACAAGACAAACATCAGAGACTTAAAGAACGGGATATACTTTATAAAACTGAATACAAAAAATCAGTCAATCACAGAGAAGTATTTGATTCTAAGATAAATTCAGATTAAAAAACGCAGTGCTCACTTTGTTCTCACCGGGGACCAGACCTTACCTCTCTTGCATAGCAGTAAGTTCCGACCGGTATACGAACCCCTGTGTTTCATTCCATTCACCACCGGGGACAGGTCAACACTGTCAAATAAGAATCAAAAAGTATGTCAGTTCCCGTTGTTAATAATGAAATCACCGGGGACAGGTCAACAATCTCTCTTGATTAGCAGTAAGTTGCTGCCCGATTAACGAACCCCTGTGTTTCATTCCATTCACCACCGGGGACCAGACCTTACCTCTCTTGCATAGCAGTAAGTTCCGACCGGTATACGAACCCCTCTTCGGGGTGCGCTATGCGCATGGCTTCGCCATTACGAGTCCCTCGCTTACGCAAAAATATTGTATTTGATTTTCTTTGGTATTATACCTGCTACCTGTAACCTTTTACCCTTTAATATATTTTTGCGTCACCGGGGACTCGAACCCCGAACCTATTGATTAAGAGTCAATTGCTCTACCAGTTGAGCTAGTGACGCGAATGAATGATTTCAAAGAAATGCGCCTGACAGGAATCGAACCTGTAACCTACGGATTAGAAATCCGTTGCTCTATCCAATTGAGCTACAGGCGCGAAGTGGGGTGAGTGAGGGGACTCGAACCCCCAACAACTGGAACCACAATCCAGGGCTCTAACCAATTGAACTACACTCACCGTGTAATATAATCGGGGCAGCTGGATTTGAACCAGCGGCTTCCTGCTCCCAAAACAGGCGCGCTAAACCGGGCTGCGCTATGCCCCGATGCTCTTCTTGAGAAAGTCGGAAAACTCTTTTACTGCTCTTGCCCTGTGGGAAATTTCGTTTTTGACTTCCTTATTCAGCTCCGCGAATGTTTTGTTGTAGCCGTCAGGTATAAAGATCGGGTCATAGCCGAAACCGCTACTTCCTGCTGGTTTGTCGGAAATGTATCCTTCGCAGATACCCGTGAAGAATTTAATGGACTCTCTTGTCTTGAATGCGACTACTGTCTTGAAATAAGCTCTCCGCTTTTCGGAGGGAACTTTTTCAAGTTTCTCAAGGAGTTTGACGCAGTTGTCAGAGTATGTGGCATTTTCGCCTGCATACCTTGCCGCATAGATTCCGGGTTCTCCTCCTATAGCTTCAACAAAGAGCCCTGTGTCCTCTGCAAAAGTTTCAAGGCCTGTGAAGTTAAATCCTTCAACTGCCTTTATAACCGCATTCTCCTCAAGAGTGGAACCGGTCTCCTCAACTTCAGGGTATTTCGGAAAATCGTCAATATAAAGAACTGTCAGCTTTTCAGAAGATACAATATACTCAATTTCTCTCTTCTTGTCAAGATTGTGCGATGCGAAAAATAATTTCACGGAACAACTGTAAATGCGTCGTTGTATCCCTTCTCTTTCGCCAAATCTCTCACTTTGTCAGCGTCATCCTTGTTTGTGAAGTGGCCTATGCGCACTTTATAGTAGGGTGCAACGTAGTCAACGTAAACGTCCTGCGTGAATTTCGGGGCCGCTTCGTCCCTCACCTTCGTGGCCTTTGCTTCGTCATAAGTTGCAAAAAGCTGAACCTTGTACTCGTTCTGGTTAGAGAGATTCGTGTTTGTCTCTGTCTTAATCGGCTCCTCAATAACCTCCAGCTGTTGCGTATCCGGCTGTTCCTCAACGACTACAATCTGATCCTGCTTTATCGGCTCGTTTGTCTTTGCCTTCTTTGTGCATCCTGCGAATGCAACTATAAGAAGCAGTGAAACAACAAAAATTCTTTTAACCATAGAACCCTCCTCAAAGGTGGTTTTTAAATTTTTCATCCTTCTCCAGTATTTTAAGAAGATTTTTTATCTCTCCGGTTTCGCTCTTTTTGCAGATGAATGTCTCATTCTTTGTTCTGACTACTATGAGATCCTCGACTCCTATAAGACATAAAAGGCCGTCTTCACAGGAGACGATGTTGTTCTTCGTGTTTATTTCCGCAATGCTCCCTTCAAGAATATTGCCGTTTTTGTCCTTGCTCTTTATCCTCTCCAGAGCGTTCCAGTCGCCCACGTCATCCCATGAAAATTGGGCTCGGCAGATTACGATGTTCTCCGCCTGCTCCATTATTCCGAAATCTATAGATATTGATTGTGATTCCGAATATAGCTTTAAAAGAGCATCCTTTTCATGCTCGCTTCCTATCGATTTTTCAAATTCCATCAGGGATTTGTGCATTTCCGGAAGGTATCTCTCTATTGCATAAAGTATATCCTTGACTCTCCAGAGGAATATGCCGCTGTTCCAGAGAGTGTTGCCCTTTTTAAGATAAGCGCGCGCGGTCTTTATGTTCGGTTTCTCCTTGAATGATTTTATCTTGTAGACCTTGTTTTCTATCAGCTGTTCGCCGAGCTCTATGTAACCGTATCCCTCGTCAGGGCGGACAGGAGTGACGCCGAAAGTGACAAGATTGCCGTTCAATGCGAATTCATAGCCGGTCTCAATTGTTGAGAGAAAATCCTTATTGGTGTGTATGGAATGGTCTGCGGGGCAGACAAGCATTATTCCATCCGAATCAACTTTGCGTATCTTCATAGCCGCATAGCCTATTGCGAGCGCGGTGTTCTTTCCGAAGGGCTCAGAGAGCAGATTCGAATCATTGACTACGTTAAGCTTCTTTATGGAATATTCCAGAAGGGATGTGCCGATGACAAGAATCCTTTCATGTTCAATGAAGGATTCGAGCCGCACAACGGTCTCTTCAAGCATTGACTTATTTGAAATAATTGTCAGCAGCTGTTTGGGATTGGTCTGCTTTGACTTGGGCCAGAACCTTTCTCCCTTGCCTCCTGCGAGAATCACTCCGTATATATTGTTTTGTTTCTCCATAATTTCTATATTATACAGATTAAAGAATTTTTATCAAGATTTATCTGGAATTGAATCTAATCGGAGAGGGGGTTCTTAATATTCTTTGGCTTTGTCGAGAATGGACGAAATGACGCTGATATTGAACAATTTCAGCATGTTCTTGTTGTATGAAAATGCGACTTTTTCTGTTTTGAAGAAGCCGATTTCAGACGGCCTTTCTCCGTTCTTCAATCTAATTGCTATGTTGCCAGCCATGTAGCCGTGATTTGAAATATCCGGAGAGATCGAAAATGCGGCTCCCTTCTGAGTGAATGTGGCGTAAGGAGCTATAATGGGAAGATTTTCATCCTTGGTTATCTTGAGAAGCGTTTCAAAACCGGCTTTTGAGACCACGAGTTTGTCACGGCCGAGCCATATCCCCTTTACGCCGCTCGCTTTAAGCATCTTGCATGTGAGGGGAAGCTCTTCCAGCGATGCGATATTGCCGAGTTCCATAGATAATCCGAGTTCTTCGCATTTTGACTTGAATGATTTTGCGTAGTCTATGGAATTTTCAACTGAAAATATTATGCCCAGATTCTTCATGTTAGGAACTGCCGTTTTCAGGTATTCAATCGTGGTTGCGTCTTCAAGGTCAAAGACGACACCGCAGGTGTTGCTCTTGTCTTTTATGTTCTGCGGTATTGAGCTTGACATTGACATAATGAGAGGAATGTTGTCGATTTTGGCGGAGATTTCCTTGACAGCCATAAATCCTATCAAAAGTATTGCGTCAGGCTTTTCAATCTTTGCCTTTGCGGCTATCTCGGCGGCTTGTTTATCGTCGCCCTTCAGATTGAACTGAACGAAATCAAATTCAGCCCTCTCTTTGAATGAATATATCATTTTGTCGTAAATTTCATTGTCTTCGGATTGGACAATATAGATAGTATACGGGAAAATCCCCGTGAAGAGGATCGCCGCAAACAAAAAGAGAAGAATTTTATTTGATTTCATACTTTAAACCTTTCTTTCCTATGTCCTTCCTGTAAAAAGACCCTTCAATTTTGATTTTGTTTATATTACTATAAACTCTGTCTATTGTTTTTTCAAGACCCATATCAAAACTCGTTACATTGAGCATTCTGCCGCCGGTTGAAAATATTTTATTGTTATCATTCTTTGTGCCTGCATGGAAAATCAGGGTATTTCTGTCAAGTGTATTATCGTCGACGGATATTTCTATTGATTTTTTATACTCTCCGGGGTAGCCTTCGGATGCAATGACAACCGTGACTGCGGAAAGACTGTTTGTTTCAATTTTTTCAGTTGTAAGATTTCCCTCTGCAACTTCCATGAATATGTCGTAGAGGGAGGAATTTACAGTGCACATAATTGACTGCGTCTCAGGGTCGCCGAATCTTGCGTTGAATTCAACAACTCTGACATTCTCTTCCTCAATCATGAGTCCGGCATAGAGGAGCCCCTTGAACGGATTGCCCTCTCTCTTCATCGCGGATAAGACGGGACGGATTATCGTTTCAAGCGTCTTTTCTTCAAGAGCCGGAGAAAGAAGTCTGCATGGAGCATAAGAACCCATGCCTCCAGTGTTCGGACCCTCATCATTGTCATAAACTCTTTTGAAGTCCTGTGCAGGCGGGAGCGCAAGCATATTTTCTCCGTCTGTTATCACGAATAATGAGACCTCTTCTCCTTTCATGAATTCCTCTATGACCACCCTTGAATTCGCTTTTGAAAACTGCTCTGTGTCATATATCTCTTTTAATGCGCTCTCCATCTCTTTTCTGTCTTTAACTACGAAAGCGCCCTTTCCTGCGGCAAGGCCGGAAACTTTCAATACAAGAGGAAAAGAGTATTTTTTCGACTTCTCAATGCATTCTTCCTTAGACTGAGCTATATCGTAATCTGCGGTGGGAACATTGTTCTCCTTCATAAGGCGTTTTGCATAGGATTTGTCTGTTTCGATCCTTGCGGCTGATTTCGTCGGTCCGAACACTTTCACTTTGTTTGATTCAAGAAAATCGACTATTCCGTCGGCGAGATAATTCTCCGGACCTATTACGACAATTGATATCTCTTCCTCTCTGATATAATTCAAGACCGACTCGAAAAAATTCTCTTTGTTCAGATTTGCGCTGATGCAGTATTTTGCCAGAGTGGGGTTTTGCGGATAAGCATGCACCAAAACTCTTTCGGAATTCAGCTTATACGCAAGAGCGGATTCCCTTCCGCCGTTCCCGAGAATCAATGCGTTTCTTATCAACCGTTCAGCTCCTTTTCGGAAAAAATATCTGCCTTGAATTTGTATATCTTCACATCGGGGGAGATGTGGCATTTTCTGTCAAGGCCCGCCTTTATGCAGGTTTGAGCTAAAAACTGCTCCCTGTTGTACCCCCACTTCTCAGCCACCTGGGGCAGCAGAAGGCCTGAGTTAAAGTTCTTTCTGATAAATATTCCGTCGCCCGGGACCTGTATGTCATTTGTATCGCTCACCCTTTCAAGAGGAGTGAGAATTGAAATCTCGATTTCTATCTTATCAAGTTCGCTCTCGGAAAGCGAAGGAAATCTCGGGTCATTGAATGCCGCTTCGCGCGCCATTCTGATGACAGCATCTTTCACAGGTTCAACTCCCTCAATGTATCCGATGCACCCTCTGAGGTCGCCGTTTATCTTAAGCGTAACGAAACATCCGCTTTTTATAAGCAACTCTCTGTCCTCTTCATCAGCTACGGTATTGATTTTTCTGAAATAGTCGGTTATTGACTTTCTTGCAAGAAACAATAGAGTCTTCTTATTTTCTTTCTTCATCTTTTACGCCTATGAATGACGAATATCCTACCGTATAGCCGTCATAATCCTGAGTCACGTCGGCGCTTGTCGTATGGTGCAAAAGCAAAAGCCTGCCTTTGCGCGATTTGACCCCGAAGAGCACTATTCCTAAAGGTCCGCCTCCGCATGCTGCGCATACTCCGTCAGTTTCCGCGTTCTGAAAGTATTTCATAAAGCCTTTAAAGTCATTTTTCAGAATCTCTTTTATGGTGTTTTGATCGGAAATCTTCGCCTCCTCATAGTCATATCCGTGGTGAAGGTCTGAAGATGCAATAATAAGCGTATTTTTCATCATCTCCTCTGTCAGAAGAGAAGCAAATGACTGAGCTGAAGGAGCCTCCTGCCTGCCCATAATCACAGGCACAATTTTGATTTCATTTTTGAATGCATATTTTATAAAAGGAATCTGAACCTCTATTGAATGTTCCTCAGAATGTATCTTATTGCTGAATGTAACGTTTTCTGACACTAAAAGCTTGCTGAATTTGATGTCCACGGGGACGTCTCCAAGAGGCGATTCCCAGGCAATAGTGTCTGACAAGGCAAATCCGGCGAAGAGATGGCGGTGGGAAGGTCCTATAATTACAATTCTTTCAATGTTTATACGCGCGGCTTCAAGGTAAAAGTGCATGGCTGTAAATCCCGAATAAAGGTATCCTGCGTGCGGAACTACTCCAAAGGGAAGCGCGTTCTTAAGGTCTCTCTTCTCAATCCTTTCTTTAAAAGAGTCAAACATACCTTTGAGAGTATCCTTGTCATCAGGGTAAAATCTGCCTGCGTGAACGCACTTTCTCTTTATCACATAGCCGCCAGCTTCCTCTTTGTGTACTCGGCAAGGCCTCCTGCGTCAAATATCTCCTTTGCCTGTCCAGAGAGAGGCGCAAATTTGAATGATTTTCCGTCGCATAGGATAACGCCGTTTTCAGCGTCAACCTCAATATCAAGATTCTCTCCATTCTCTTTTGAAAAGATGTAGTCGACGAACTCTCTCTGCTCTATCACAAGGAGCGCTTTGTTGACCGCGTTCCTGAAGTAAAGGCGAGAGAATGATTTTGCGATTATGCCTCCGGATTTCAAACCTTTGAAACATGTCACTGCCTGCTCTCTTGAAGAGCCGCATCCGAAGTTTGTTCCTGAGACTATGAAATCATTGACATTCAATTTTTTGTAATAATCCTTTTCAAAATCCTCAAGGGTCTTCTTTCCCATCTCTTCGGGTGTGAGAATCTCATAAGTGTATTTTCCCGCATATATAAGGTCTGTGTTTACGTCATTCTCTTTTACTATGTGGATCTTTCCCTTTATCTTTTCCATTCTAATCTCCTTGATATTCAGTTATCTCGCCGTGCAAGGCGGAGAATGCCACAGTTGCCGGGCTTGCCAGATAAACCTCTGTATTCTCGCTGCATCCCATTCTTCCCTTGAAATTTCTATTGGCTGTGGACAGAGCCTTTTCGTTCGGGGCAAGAACTCCTCCGTAAGCGCCGAGGCAGGGACCGCAGGCCGGCGTGTTTATCTCTCCTCCTGCTTCGACTAGAGTCTTAATTATGCCTTTGTCAAGACATTCAAGAAGCACCTCTTTTGATGCCGGATATACAAGCAGGCGGGTTCCCGCCTTTATCTTTTTTCCTTTAAGAATTTTCGCCGCGATTTCAAGGTCTTCAGTTCGGCCGTTGGTGCATGTTCCCAGGAAAAACAAATCTATCTTTGTTCCTCTAGCTTCGCTTGCCGGCGACACATTGTCAACCTTGTGAGGTTTTGAAACCTGCGGGGTGAGCTTCGAAACGTCAATCTCAATAACCTTTGCATACTCTGCGTCTTTGTCTGCATATAAAGGTTCGTACTCCTTGTTGAATCTTCCTCTGAGAAATGACCTTGTGACGTCATCAACTGGGATTATAGCGTTCTTTGCACCCATTTCGGCTGACAGGTTGCAGAAAGTCATTCTTCCTCCGATAGACATTCTGTTCACGTAATCTCCGGTAAATTCAACGGAGATGTATGTGGCTCCGTCAGCCCCAATCTTTCCTATGATGTAAAGTATTACGTCCTTCGGGAATACGTTCTTGGGCGCTTCTCCGTTTATTATTATTTTGAATGACTCAGGCACCTTCAGCCATGTCTCTCCCAGAGCCCATAATGAGGCTGTTTCAGTGCGCCCCACGGGTATCCCCGCGGCTCCGAATGCTCCATGTGTGGTTGTGTGGGAGTCAGACCCGAAGACGACAGTTGACGGCTCCACAAGCCCCTTTTCCGGAAGAACCTGATGGCAGATTCCCTCCCCGCAGTCAAAGAAATTCACTATGCCGTACTTTTTCACAAATTCACGTATTATAGAATGGTTCAGCGCCTTTTTTGAATCCGGCGGAGGAACCTCATGGTCAAGGGCAATGAAGATTTTAGACGGGTCAAATACCTTTTTTGGCCCCATCTTTTCGAATGTCTTTGAAATGTCGGCGCTGTTGTCGTGAGACAAAACAATGGATGGCTTTACGAATACGATCTCTCCGGTCTTTACGTCTCTCTTTCCGGAATTCTTTTCGATGATTTTTTGTATTAGTGTCTTTCCCATTCTATTTACTCCGTTTTAAAATTATCGAGCGATCTTTTCACTTCTGCCTTGTTTTTCTCAGAAAGTTCACCGAGGGGAAGCCTCAGAGTTCCGCCGTCAAGGTTCAGATATTTCATAGCATATTTGACTGGAACGGGATTCGTCTCTATAAACAGGGATTTTGCTACAGGATAAAGGTGATTGTGCATCTTTATCGCTTCGCTTAATTCTCCTGCATAGAACAATTCAAAGAGAGCCTGCATCTCACGAGGTACCGCATTTGAAATTGTAGAGATAACGCCGCATGCGCCTATCGACATCAGAGGAAGAGTCAAAGCATCCTCTCCTGACATCAGAATGAATCCCTTCTTTGCCTTCATCATTATTTCGGTCGCCTGAGTGAGGCTTCCTGACGCCTCTTTTATTCCGATTATATGCCTCTCATGAGAGAGTTCGGCCACCGTATCCGGAAGAATGTTAACCCCGGTTCTTGACGGCACATTGTAGATTATAATGTCTGTTCCGCACTCTTTCGCCACTTTTTTGAAGTGAAGGAGAAGTCCGGACTGGTTCGGTTTGTTGTAGTAGGGAGTTATTACAAGAGCCGCGTCGACTCCTAAACTTGCCGCACTTTTTGTTCTTTCGATGGTCTTTTCGGTATTGTTTGTTCCGGTGCCTGCCATTACGTACATGTCCTTTGATTTGAAAGAGACTGCGGTTTTAACGACTTCTGCCCATTCAAAGTCATTTAAAGCGGGAGCCTCTCCTGTGGTTCCGCACGCGAGAATTCCCGAAACCCTGCTTTCTGCTTGTCTCTTTATCTGCTTCTTCAGAGTCTCCTTGTTGAGGGAGAAATCCGGGTTAAACGGGGTGATGAGAGCGGTACAGCATCCTTTAATCATCAGTCCTCCTTATTTTACGTAAAGAGAGTCTATCACAATCCCTGTATTGATTTTTATGTCGTAGTAGTGAACGTTCTGCACTATCTCGCCTTTTTCATAATTATAGAGCCCGGCAAGAAAGAAATTTTCCGAGAAAAACAGCTTCTCTTCGTCGAAATTATATTTAGCGAAGGGAATGTTTTTAATATGCACCATTGTAACGTCAGTGTTTTGAAATTTTGTTTTTGAAACCGTACATTCTACGCCGCTTTCAGCCAGTATATTTTTTGTGCGTTGCAAAACATAAGGCCAGTCCGACTCGGCTATAGTTGTGCCCCTTATGTTTTTCACGAGAGAATTGGATAAATCGAGAGTCAGCTTCACTGCGGAGAGAATTCCGCCCTGTCTTCCGGTCACCTTTTTCGTCACGCAGTCGAAGAATGCCTTTGAACCGGCTCTCTCTCCCTTGAATGATTCCATGCGTATGTATTTCGGCTTCATGAACATGTAATGCCAGTAATTGTCAGATACCTTCTTTCCGTTCTTCACGTAATCGTGCAGGATGCACCTGTAATCATCCGTTGTGTCAAGATTGGCGCTGAAATAATCGAGTATTTCATTTGTTGTAGGAATGTCCTCTCCTGAAAAAACGATCAAAGACAAAAAAAGCACCGAAAGCAGAAGAAAGTGCTTCATCTTTTCTCCTTATTTTTTTTGGTTTTTACGAGCGCAAGGTCAAGAACCTCGTCGAATTTCTTAACAAAATAGAATTTCATGCCCTTCTTTGTGGCGGGGGCGATATCGTCAAGGTCTCTTCCGTTGAACTCGGGAAGTATGATGTTCATTATTCCGGCTATTCTCGCCCCAATCACCTTCTCTTTGACGCCTCCTATCGGCAGAACCTTGCCCCGCAGAGTTATCTCTCCAGTCATTGCAATGTCGCTTCTGACAGGAACTTTGCTTAGAACGGATACTATAGCGGTTGCAAGAGTTATTCCGGCAGAGGGTCCGTCTTTGGGTATGGCGCCTTCCGGAAGGTGGATGTGTATGTCATACTTTTCAAAATCAGACACATTTATGGAGAATTTTTTATAGTTTGACTTTATATACGAGAGAGCCGCCCTTGCAGATTCTTTCATCACTTCTCCAAGCTGTCCCGTGAGAATAAGGTTTCCCTTGCCCTCCATCTTTATTGCCTCCACAAAGAGTATCTCGCCGCCATTCTGAGTCCAAGCCATTCCGGTCGCTACTCCTATGTCAGCCCTTTTTTCAGCCTTATCCGATATGAACTTTCTTTTGCCTAAAAGAGACGCGATTTTCTGTTTTGTCACTGTGAGCGAGATTTTTTTATTTTCTGCCACGTCGCGCGCGGCTTTTCTGCACACGTCTCCTATTGTGCGTTCAAGATTTCTCACTCCGGCCTCTCTTGTGTATCCGTCGGCAATCTCCTTCAAACCGTCGTCCGTGAATTGAATGTGCTTTGGTGAGAGTCCGTTCTCCTCAATCTGTCTCGGAATAAGATATTTTTTTGCAATGAACATCTTTTCGTCGATAGTGTATCCGGGGAGGGATATGACCTCCATCCTGTCTAGAAGAGCCGGAGGTATCGTGTAAAGCGTGTTAGCTGTTGTTATGAACATAACCTGAGAGAGGTCGTAGTTTATGTCAAGGTAATGGTCCTGGAAAGTGTCATTCTGCTGAGGGTCAAGAACCTCAAGCAGGGCGCTGGCAGGGTCGCCCCTGAAATCTGACCCGATTTTGTCTATTTCGTCAAGCATGAATACCGGGTTTGACGTCTTTGCCTTCTTTATCTCCTGAATTATTCTGCCGGGCAGAGCGCCGACATATGTGCGCCTGTGTCCGCGTATTTCTGCTTCATCATGCATTCCTCCGAGTGATATTCTCACAAAGCTTCTTCCCAAAGCCCTTGCTATTGATTTTCCCAGGGAAGTCTTTCCCACGCCGGGAGGCCCGACAAAGCACAGAATGGGGCCCTTTGAATCCGGCTTAAGCTTTCTTACTGCGAGGTATTCAAGTATTCTCTTTTTCACCTTCTCAAGGTCATAATGGTCTTCATTAAGGATTTTTTCAGCCCTTTTTATGTCGAGATTGTCCTTTGATGCTTCGCTCCACGGAAGGTCCATTATCCAGTCGATGTAAGTGCGTGAAACATTGTAGTCAGGCATCATTGGATTCATCATCTCGAGCTTTTCAATCTCCCTGTCAAGAACCTCTTTCGCATTGGGTGGGAGGCTCTTCTTTTCCGCTTTATCTTTAAGCTCTTTCAGCTCTTTGTCCTTGGGGTCATCCTCTCCGAGCTCCTTCTTTATTGCCCTCAGCTGCTCCCTGAGGAAGAACTTTTTCTGATCCTCATTTATCTCATTTGTAACCTTTGACTTGATTTTTTGTCCAAGCTCGAGGATTGAAATCTCTTTCTGCATTATCTCGCTGACCCTCTCCATTCTCTTTACGGCATTCTTTGTGGAGAGTATCTCATACCTGAGGTCAATGTCTATGGGAAGATTAGACGCCACAAAATCAGCAAGCTTCCATCCGTCTTCTATATTGTCAAGAATTTGAAATATTTCGTCCGGAAACTGCTGCGACAGTTTTATGTACTGCCTGAAGGAATCTTTCAGATTTCTTGTCAGGGCTTCATCTTTAATTCCTTTGGAGTCAGTCTCTTCTATGTACTTCACCCTTGCCACCGGATAGGGCTTGTCCGAATCGATGAACTCTTCAATTTTCGCCCTCTTTATTCCCTGAATCAGAATCCTCACAGATCCGTCAGGGAAGCGGAGCATCTTCATTATGTTGGCTGCAACTCCGTACGGCTCGATATTCTCTTTCTTCACTCCGTTGAGGTCTCCATTTTTCGTGAATCCCATGAATATTATCTTTGATCCGGCGAGAGCATCGTCTATAAGCTTTATGGAGTTCTGCTCCATGATTGCCACAGGCAGTATAAGAAGGGGGTATACTATAACCTCATTCTTGGCAAGAACGCTTAGGGTCTCCGACAAACTGAACTGTTGTTCGCTCTCTTTTTGCTGCACGATTTTTTCTTCCTGTTTTGTCTCCATCCGTTCTCCTTTAATCTATTTCTATTTTTCTGACCTGTTTGGTGACAAGAGGTATTTCTATTTTAAGAAGTCCGTTGTCATATACTATGTCCATGTTTTCCATATCTATATTGCGGGGTATTCGTATTCTTCTCTCGAAAGGACCGTACTCAATCTCCATGTGATAGTAGCAGAGGTTCTCTTCAATCGCATTCGAGCGCTGTCTCTCTCCTTTAATTATCAGAACATCGTCTGAAACAGTGATGCTTATCTGCTTCTTGTCTATGCCTGCGACGTCAGTGATGATTACAAACCTGTTGTTTGCTTCATAAATGTCAACAGGCGGGGAGAAGTGCGTCTTTCTGTAGAGTGATATCCTTGAGAATCCAACTATCTCGTCCATTAAAGTGTCCATCTCTTTTTTGGCTTTTTCAATGAAAAAATCATCCTTCATCTTCAACTCCTTTTTAAGACATACACTGAGCCTGACCCTGAGGAAGTTCTACCGATGACGTCATAACCTATTTTAACTTTTTTGAGGGAATTTTCAATATGCGGAAGGTTCTTTTTGTCCGTTATCAGAACCATTCCGATTCCCATATTGAATGTCCTATATGCATCTTCGAAAGAGACCTTGCCGAGAGAGCATATATAGCTGAATAAAGACGGCACTCTCCATTTTGAAGCGTCTATTACCGCATCAACATTTTCTGGAAGCACCCGCTCGATATTGTCTACAAAGCCTCCGCCCGTAATATGGGCTATGCCGTTGATAACTCTCTCTCTTACGAGGGGATAGACCGGCTTAAAATATGACCTGTGCGGCTCAAGCAAAAGTTCATAAATCTTTTTTTTGGAGAAGGGAAAGGTTTTTTTTATGTTTATTTTGTTTTCACTGAGAATTTTCCTTATCAGCGTGTACCCGTTGGTGTGGAATCCGCTTGAATGAAGGCCTATGATGACATTGTCCTTCTTTATCCTCTCTTTTTTCATAAGATCTCTCTTCTCAGCGACTCCCACTATGAAACCCACCACGTCATAATGGGTGTAATTGTAAACCGCCGACATCTCTGCAAGTTCGCCCCCTATTAGGGAAACCGAATTGGCTTTGCATGCTTTCGACATGGACAAGATTATCCTCTCTACTTTTTTCTGCTCCAATTTGCCCATTCCTATGTAATCGAGGAAGTAGAGTCCTTTCGCTCCAACTGAAAGTATATCATTTACAGAGTGATTTACAATGTCCTCTCCGCATTTTTCAAAATAATCCGCCTCTTCGGCGATAATCATCTTTGTTCCCACTCCGTCTGCAGAAGAGACAAGCACAGGCTCTTTTATTCCGGCGAATTTTCCGTCGTACATGGAGCCGAATGCGCCTATATTGCTTAAAACCGCTTCTGAAAAAGTCGATTTGACAATCCTCTTGATTGTTTTTACCGTGCTGTTTGCACCGTCGATGTTTACTCCGGAATCTTTATACTTCATTCTTGTCCATCCTTTCTTTTACTGTTATTCCCATCATCTCGAATGAGATTTTAAGTATTCTTCTTGCGGCAAAGAGAACAGCGATTCTCTTCATTGTCGAATCCCTGTCATCCGTTATTATCCTGTTGTCATGATAATACGAGTGAATAAGAGCGCTTAGAGAGACTGCGTAATTCGGAAGTTTTTGAATTTCGTAATTATTTGCGATGGAATATACTGTGTACGGAAATTCAAGAAGCTTTGAGGCGATCTTTCTTAAGGAAGGGTCGTCAAAACCTTCAAAGGAGTATGAGATATCCGAACAATCTTTGACGGAAGCGTTCTTCATCAGGGATGAGAGTCTCGCATAAGCATACTGCACATAATAGACAGGATTCTCCATGGTTGTCTCTTTCGCCTTCTCAATGTCGAAATTGAACGGCTGGGAGAGCTTTCTTGAGAGAACGAGAAACTTTATCACGTCAGGGTCTATTTCGTCGGCAAGTTCGTCCATGCTTATGAAATCGCCTGACCGCTTCGACATCTCGTACTTCTCGTTGTTTTTCAGAAGAGTCACTATCTGCGCAATGATTATGTCGAACTCTTTCTTTGGGTAAAGCATCATCAGTGACGCCTTTATTCTTGACGTGTATCCGTGATGGTCAGGTCCCAGTATGTCAATTATTCTGTCAAATCCCCTTTCTGCTTTGTAAAAGTGATATGCGATATCAGGAAGAAAGTACGTCATCTCCCCGTTGGATTTGTAAATCACCCTGTCCTTGTCATCATTAAAGAGGGTTGTTTTGAGGAATGAAGCGCCCTCGCTCTCATAAACGTAACCCTTGTCCCTGAGCATCTTTTCGGTTTTTCTGAGGAAATCCCTTCTTATGTCGCTTTCGAAAATCCATGAATCAAATGATATTCCGAATCTTTTCAAAGATTCCTTCTGCCATGCAAGAATTATTCTCTTTCCTTCCTCCGCGCAGAGATTAATGTTCTCATCGCTCCACTCAAGGGAAGGATGTTTGGTCTTGATTTTTTCGGCAATATCCTTTATGTAGCTTCCCCTGTATCCGTTCTCCGGAAAATCCGGCTTTTTTACCGCTATATGATGAAGTATTGATGCGCCCAGGTTTCTCACCTGGTTTCCGGTGTCATTCACGTACGTCTCGCTGACTGCCTCGTAACCCGAGTAATTCATTATTCTGCATAGGGCGTTTCCCGCTATGCCGGCTCTGGCGTTTACAAGAACAAGGGGGCCGGTCGGATTTGCGCTCACAAATTCAATGTTCACTTTTTTGTTTTTCTTATGCTTAGCGCCCCAGATTTCATCTTTACTGATATTTGAAATTTCCTTTATCAGTGCTCTGTCATTGAATAGAACATTTACAAAGCCGGGTTTAACGGCTTCGCTTCGGAGTACTGCCGGAGAGGATATTGATGACGCCAGCGCCGAGGCAACTTCCATCGGATTCTTTTTCAACGTCTTTGATAATGAGAATGCCGCGTTTGTGGAAAAATCGCCGTGCTCAGTGAATGAGATAAACTGCTCCAATTCACCATTTTCCGCGGAAGGAATGCGGTTCTCCGATGCAATGATTTCGAGTATGTCGTCAATAAGCACTAATCACCCAACCTTACAGTTTTGCCGTCCGCCCAAAGGTCCTCAAGGGAGAATTTCATTCTTTCCTTCGGCTGGAAGATGTGCACTATGACATCCGAGTAATCCATGAGAATCCACACTCCGCTTCTCTCACCTTCGACTCCCTTCAATTTGCTTATCCTCCGCATTTTTCTTTCGATGTTTTCACGTATCGCATTGGTTTGAACGGAAGATATGCCTGAGGCAATGACAAAATAATCCGCGAAAGTGGAAATGTTGGTGAGGTCTATGACGGATATGTCAATTCCCTTCTTTTCGCGTATCGCCTCCACTATCGCATTCACTTTTTCATTCACTTGCACCTCACTTTGTCTTTATATATTTTTCAAAATCCTCGCCTATGATGACTGTGGCATCCACGTTGAGAGTGGAATCTATGTCGATGAAGACGTTTTTGCATTTCAGTATCGAGGATACTATCCTCGCATTTGCCTTATTCTTTCTGAGCCTCTCCACAACTGCGGTGCGCGGGAATGAGTCGCACTCAACTCTTGCTACGCTTATCACGTCGCACTCTCCCGCTTTCAGGGTTAAGGCGAACTTTTCACCGAGGCCGTGAGTCTTTGTCGCGTTGAGTATTTCTACTCTCACATACTCCCTGTCCGTCTGCATCGAAAAGAAAATCACAAGAAAGACGGAAAGACCCAAGAAAAGAATCAATCCGGCTATAAAGAGCTTCTTTCTCATTCATCCAGCACGGTAAACGGTTGTATAATTTCACCGTCAGCAATTTTTTTGTTATTGATGTATGAAAAATCCTTTATTACCGCTCTTTCTCCGATGACTGTAGAGCCCTTTAAAACTACATGCGAGCCTATTTCGGTATCCGCTCCGATCAGAACCTTGTCGTCAATATAAACGGTCTGCGGGCTTCTTATCGTCACGCCGTTTTGCATAAGAGAACAGAGCTTTCTATAAAGCATCGCCTGCTCTATATCGGAGAGCTGCTTTCTGTCATTAATCCCGCTCACTTCGCTCGAGTCGTTTATGGGAACGGCGATTGTCTTCAGTTTCCTGCCGTGCGCTATGCTTATCAGGTCAGTCAGGTAATACTCCTTCTGTGCATTTTCATTCTTGATAAGCTTGATGCCTTCTTTAAGAAAATCATGCGCAAAAACGTATATGCCGCTGTTCACCTCTTTTATTTTTTTTATCTCTTCGGTAGCGTCTTTTTCCTCCACTATTCTTTCGACAGTCTCTTCCGACTTTTTCACCCTTCCGTATCCTTTTGGATTCTCAAGCAGCATAGTGAGGAATGTTATGGAGGCTTTTTCCTTTACATGTTTCTCGTAAAGCATTTTCAGCGTTTCGGTCCGTATCATAGGCACGTCGCCCGCAAGAACCATCAGATCTGCATTCTCTTCTACCTCCTGCATTGCCGATTTCACGGCGTCTCCCGTGCCGAGCTGTTTTTCCTGGACTGCGAACCAGAGACCCTGTTTTTCGAAATGTATTCTCATATCCTCCTGCTTCGGAGAAATAAGGAGTATGGTGCGGGACGGAGAGATCTTTGACGATGCATCTATTATGTATTCGAGTATGGGTTTTCCCAGAATTTTATGCATCACCTTCGGCTTATTTGATTTCATTCTCGTTCCAAGTCCTGCCGCAAGTATGAGGACGTTAAGAGTCATCTTCTGACCTCCATATTGTCTATAAGGCGCGCAGATTTGAATCGCACTGCAGCGAATATCCTGCACCTTCTGCTTCTTAAATCGCATTCTTCAAGATTATTGCCGTATATTTTCACGTAATCCGTCTTTCCCTTGGAATTTTTCTCTATCGTTTTTTTTGAGATTCTCTCGATTTCGCTTATTGAAACGGATTCTTTAAAAAGCTTTCCGGCAAGTAGAAGAGTGTTGTATATAACGGGAGACTCTCTTCTCTCCTCCGGAGTGAGATATGCGTTCCTTGAGCTCAATGCCAGTCCGTCACTCTCTCGTACGATGGGACATCCGATTATCTTTATGTTAAAATTCAAATCATCAGCCATTTTCCTTATCAGCATGAGCTGCTGATAGTCCTTCTCTCCAAAGAAAGAAAAATCCGGAGCTACTATGTTAAAGAGCTTCGCCACAACGGTAAGCACCCCTTCGAAGTGGTTTTTTCTCGTCTTGCCGCAGAGAATATGAGAGGATGCGTTGTTTAAAACGGAAGTCTCCCTCTCTCTGTACATTTCGTCTGAAGAGGGCATAAAGAGAGCTTCCACGCCCTCTCTTTCGAGTATCTTTATGTCATTCTTTATCGGTTTTGGATATTTTGAAAGGTCCTCCGACGGGGAGAACTGAATAGGATTGACGAAGATGGAAACTACCGTTCTGTCGGCAGTCTTCTTTGATCTTCTGACAAGAGAGATGTGTCCCTCATGGAGTGCGCCCATAGTGGGCACAAAGCCGACGCTCTTTTTGTTTTTTCTGAGCTTAACTGCCTCGATTCTCATTTCACTGATATTCTTTATGATCTTCATCATTTGACGGATATCGGTTTAAGATATTTAACTCCGCTGAATGGCTTTTCAATCTCCTGTATTATCTGCGACAGAGACGACTGGTCCTTTGAAAGGTCAGCCTCATCAACATTCACTATCAAAACCGGGCATGACTTGTAATAGGTGAAGAAGTTGGAATAATTTCTCGACAGCTCGCTGATATACTCAAGAGAAATCTCCTGCTCAAAAGAGCGGTTTCTCTTCTTTATTCTCTCCATTATGACCTCGGTTGACGCCTGCAGGTATATCACAAGGTCGGGAGAAGTTATCTCCTGTTCTATGAAAGAGTAAATGTGTTCATAAAGCTGAAGCTCATTCTCGTCAAGGTTGAGATTGGCGAATATTCTGTCCTTCTCAAACATATAGTCGCTTACGAGAAGGTCAAAGAAAATCCTTGTCTGTTTGAGGCTCTTCATCTGCTTGTACCTTGCAAAAAGAAAGAAGAGCTGCGTCTGAAAACCAAAGCCCTCTATATTCTTGTAAAACTTTTCAAGGAAAGGATTCTCCTCGACAGGTTCAAGAACAACCTCGCCTTTGTAATATTTCGCGAGCTTGGTCGCGAGAGTCGTCTTTCCTACGCCGATGACTCCCTCGACCGCGATGAATTTGTAAGGCAGATTCATCATAATACCCCTTTCAGCTCCTTAGCGGAGAGTTTAACCGCGCTTTTCTCTTTATCAACCCTTTCATAAGCATCTTTCACAGTCAGGCCGCTTCCCGGTATAAGCTTGTTCTGATCTATGTCCATAAGCATTCGTAAAACAAAGTGCCTCTCAAGAATGCTTTTATGCGGGATGCTGAGATTTTCACTCTCGATTATTATATCATTGTACAGCAATATATCAATATCTATAAGGCGCGGATGAAATCTCTGAGTCTCCCTTCTCCCCAGAAGAGATTCGATTCGTTTTACTCCAAAGAGCAGCTCTTCCGGAGTCAGTTTTGTCAAGACCGAAATGGCGATGTTGTAGAATTTCGGCTGGTCTTCAAATCCGACAGGGTCGGTTTCATAAAGGTTTGAGTGTTTTTCTATCCGCATCCCGTGTTTTTTTAAAAGGGATATTGCCGTCTTTATGTTCTTGTGCCTGTCTTCAAGATTGGAGCCCAGAGCGAGAATTATGCCGCTATCTGCCGTCATAAAAAACCTCCGAGTATCTGCAGTTTTTCATGGAAGGCGGATTTACCTTTCTCACCCTCACGTGAAGCGATTTTATGTTTTTATGCTCTTTTATGATTTCCCTGTGCGTTTCAAAAGCCATGTCCTCGAGGTAGTTCCATTTTTTCGAGAGAATTTTCCTTTCGGCTGTATCATAAACCTTCGAGTAGTCGACGATTTTTCCGCGCACCTCCTCATACTCAAGAATAAGAACTATCCTGTTCTTTCTCTTTTTCTCAATCTCAGCGATTCCGGCAAAGAGTTTCAGTTCAGTGAATTCTATTTTCACCCTAAGCATTCTTTGCCTCCACTATCCCTATCGGCAGAATCATCTCCTCCATTGAAATGCCCCCATGCTGGAATGTGTTGAAGTACTCTTTTTTATACTGATTGAATTTGGTTGAATAGACAAGATAGCCGTTGCCTGTGGCGAGATACCACTTGTCGCTTCTCTTCGGCACCGGAAGACCCCAATCCTCGGGAGAATCAATGTGGGCTATTCCCGATGACTGAGGCTGGATGGAGGAGCCGAATTTATACTTGAGGTTTATGGATACGTCTTTTCCGGTGTTCATCAGAAGAGGGTCCTTTGAAATGATTGAGCCGTGGTCTGAAGTTATCACGATAGAGTTCTTCTTTGAAGTAAGGTATGAAAAGAAATCGAGAAGACCGCTTGTCCTGAACCATGTAGAAATAAATGCCAAAAGCGAATTCTCGTCCGGAAGCATATCTTTGAGAATTTCGCTTTCGCTTCTGAAGTGCGTGAATACGTCCATTATGTTGATTATTAGAACGTTGAGGCGGTTCTTTTCGAAGCGTGAGAACGTCTGGATGTATTTTTTGAGGGATTCGTTTGTTGAAACCTTTGCGTAGGAAACGTCCTCCATAGAGAGGGTCTGCCTCATCTGCATCCTTAAAAATTCTTCTTCATATTGATTTTGGGACTGGGAATCCGCAAAATCCCATTTCTCAGGATAATTCGCCGCAATCTGACTTGGAAGCATTCCTGCAAATATGGCGTTTCTGCTGTACGGAGTTGCTGTGGGAAGTATTGAAAAGTATGAGTTTAAACTCACTTTAAAGAGGTCGCTCAGAAATGTCTCCATCAAAAGATAATGGTCATACCTCATGCAGTCAATCAAAAGGAAAAAGACCCTTTTTCCGTCTTTAAGAATAGGGTTGACATGGTTTGAGAGAAGAGTGTGGGACATCACAGGGGATTTATCCTGCTTTATCCAGTTCCTGTAGTTCTTGAGCACATATTTTGAAAAGCCGCTGTTGAGCTCGCTTTTCTGCATTGAATGCATGTTCTTGATGTCGGTTTCAATCTCTCTGTTGATGCTCAGGTTCCACTGGCTCATTATGTGGTGTATCTTTGCGTATGCAAAGCTGTCTTCAGAGGATGACAGCATGTCTGAGATTCTTCTCATTGTCTGGGAGTAGCTCTTACCGAGATTCTCCTTTATCTTGGATTTTCTCTCGACTATCCTTTTTATTGTGGCGAGAACCTGAAGGGGGCTCACCGGTTTTATCAGATAATCGTCAACCCTGAGAGAGAGCGCCGTGTCTATTATTGATTTGTCATCAGCCTTGGTGACCATTATTATCGGGGTTTTTTGGGAAATCTCCCTCATCCTTGAAAGGGTTTCGATGCCGTCGATTCCAGGCATGAACTGGTCCAGGAAAATAAGGTCAAAGAATTCCTTTTCGAGATGCTCCACTCCGTCCAGTCCGTTCGAAGCGGTTTGAACTTCATAGCCCTCATTTTCAAGGAAATACATAAGCGACTTGAGATTGTCTACTTCATCGTCAATCCAAAGAATTCTCTTCTTCATCCTTCCTGTCTTGTCAGAGGAAGAGTCACGGCAAATCTTGTTCCCTTGCCTGTCATTGTGTATTCAAGAACAAGCTTGCCTCTGTGAAACTCCTCGATTATTTTCTTTGAGAGAGGAAGGCCTATTCCCCATCCGTAATTTTTTGTGGAGAATCCCACCTCGAATATTTTTTCCAGATTCTTTTTTTCTATGCCAGTTCCATTGTCTGAAACTCTTATAAGAGCTCTGCTCTGTTCAAGTTTTGTCTCTATGCGTATCTCTCCGCTTTTGATCCCAGTGAGAGCGTCCATGCTGTTTTTGACAAGGTTTTCAATCGACCATTTGAAAAGGTCCTTGTCCACCGGCACAAGAAGCTCTCCGTTTCCGTCAAAGACAAAGGATACGCTCTGTTTTGTCGAATGGGGGGCGCGCGATTCGAAATACTTAATTATCTCTGAAATCTCTCTGTTGACGTCTGCAAGTTCAATGGTCAGAGGCGACCCTATCTTGTTGAACCTGTTTGCAATTATCTCAAGACGCACAGAGTCTTCGTTTATTCCGTTTACTATCTTCTCATCCACTTTTCTGTCTTTCAGAATCTGAACCCAGGCTTTGAGAGAAGTGAGTGGCGTGCCTATCTGGTGAGCCGTCTCTTTTGCCATTCCCGCCCAGATTATATTCTCTTCAGATTTCTTAAAAAACAGAAATCCGTAGATCCCCACAAGCACGAAGACTGCCGAGACAATTATCTGAAAAAACGGTGCAAACTGCAGTCTCTTGTACAGAGGGTCCACGCCGGTGTGGACTATGGCAAACACATTCTCATTGTATTTGAGCTCTATGGGCTTGTTTTCAGAATCAAGCCGCCCTATTATCCTTCTGATGTCCGCCTGGTATGAGGGATTCCCTTCGAGCGAAAAAACAGTGTCAAGGTATCCGAGATTTCTCCATGCCACAGGATTCTCGAGAGAGTCGGTCACTATTATAGGAAATTTGATGTTTTGGATAATCTCCTCAAATATTATCTCGTCAGTGAGTTTCTGCCCGTTTTTTGTGAAGACTTCGGACGTGAATCTGGCGAAGATTCTTGACTGCATCAGGGAAGTCTCCTCAAGCTTGAAGATTATATCCTGAATGTACAGAAACGAAGCCAGAGAAACGGCAAGAAGAGCCACCAGGAAATACGATTTGAGAAAAAAGGGATTTTTCTTATTCATGCTCATCCGTCTATTCTGTCCCTGCCCTTTCTCTTTGCGTCATAGAGAGCGTCATCCACCCATTTGAGGAGCGCCTCGATGTTCTCCGCGTCATCAGGATAGGTCACTATGCCCAAAGATATGGTCAGTTTGATGTTTTGAACGAACTTATGCTCCTTCACCTGCTTTATCACTCTTTCAGAAAGAGTGTGCGTGAATGTCTTTCCGGCGCCAGGGAGTATTATAAAGAATTCATCTCCGCCGTAGCGCGTCACAATGTCGCCCTTTCTCGTTATATCCTGCAAAAGCTCTGCAAGCTCTTTAATTATGCTGTCCCCGACAATGTGTCCGTAAGTGTCGTTTATCTCCTTGAAAAAATCCACGTCAATCATTATGACTGAGATAGGTATGGAAAGCCGCTTCGCCCTGTCGATCTCCTCCTTAAGCTTGTTCATGAAGAATCTGTAATTGTACATTCCGGTCATCGCGTCGGTTACGGCTATTCGCTCCTTCTCCTCATACTTGAAGGTATTGTCGATGGCAGTCGCAAGGTGAGAGGAGAGTATTGAGATTATTCTGAAATCATTGTCGTCGAGAGCATTTGTGCCCTCAGCTTCAACGTTCAAAACGCCTATTATTTTATCCGAGACTTTGAGGGGGATAGCAATCTCAGAGTATGGAATGTCAAGGCGGCCCACGTATCTTGGGTCGGTGCGCGTATCTTTTATGTGCAGGGAGATTCCGTTCTCAGCCACCCAGCCCACAATGCCTTCGCCCATCTTTATTATTTCGCCTATCCTGTCTATGTACTTTTCATTGAACCCCGAATATGCTCTGACTTCAAGCTCTTTGGATGAGCTGAAGAGAAGCACGGCAACGTTGTAGTAGTTGAATTTCTCTCTTATTGCAGTCACCAGATGGTTTACAAGCTCCTGAAGGTTGACGAATGACGTGAGAACCGCAGAGATGTCATTTATCCTTTCAAGATTCTTTATCAGGGTGTCCATTTTGTTGAATAGCTTTGCGTTCTCAATGGCAAGTGAAGCTGTCTGAGCGAATGATTCGAGTATTTCGACTGACTCTCCTATGTTGACGAACTTGTCTTCCGGCTTGTCCACTGTTATAATGCCGAGTATTTTATTGTCCTTTGAGTAGAGGGGTATTATGAGGATGTCTTCCGGGTGCCAGTTTATGTACTGCTCCTCTTTTTCGTCCGGAATAATGTATGTGAAGGTGGTAAGGTTTGAATTGAGAACATTCACTGCGTCCTTATGGTTTATGTAGTATGACCTTGAAACCCTATACTGCTCCTGCATCAGATTCTTCAGAGTGGAGAACGCGACCTTCTGCCTTTTGAGCTTTTCAAAGACCTTCTCATTCAGACCGTGCTGCGCGGCCCTTATCATCACGTTTGTTTTTTCATCGTATAAACTGAGAAGAACAACTGAAAATCCGAGAGAATCGCTTATCGATTTGGTTATTATTTCAAGGATCTTTTCAAGATTGAGGGTTGACTGAAGAAGAGATGCAAGCTGCTGGAGAGTGTAGAGTTTTTTGTTTATGGATGCGATTCTCTCTTCTATGTCCTTCTCGGAAGAGAGCCGTTTTGTGAGGTACAGTTTTGAAACTGCAGTCTTTATAACCGGTGAAAAGTCGAGAATCTGCCTGTTTCTTCTCTCCTCATAGATTTCATTCTTGTAGTGGATGACGAGAAGCATTTCGTCATGCCTGTCCGTTATTATGACCTGGTTTGAATTCTGCTTTATCACGGTGTCTTCATTGAATTTCACATCGTAAAGGAGAGAGTCTATCCTGTATATGTACTCGCTCTCCCTGACTGATATCCGCCTGAAATCAAACATTTCCTTTGCTTCTGAAAATGTCGTCTGGCCTGAAACGGTCGAATAATAGAAAAAATTGTTATGTACGTTGAGGCAGATGAGAATGTCCTCTATTCCGTAATCTTCCTTAAGCTGTTCAATACCTCTGATTATGTCCGAATCATTCTGCGCTTCAACAAAAATTTGTGTGATTTTATCCATAGAACTTTATTATATATAATTATAAAATAAAGTCAAGCAACCCAAAGAATGAAGAAGAATATCAATAATCGGAATATGGAGAGTCCGCATGGCGTACTCACAGGGTTGGCCCCTATGATACGCATGCCAACATTACTGTTGCTTTTGAATCATTAAGAGATTATAATCAAAAAAATAATTTTCAATCCGGAGGAGATTCATGAAAAACTCGGTGGCAATACTTTGGGATGCTGAAAACGTAAATCCAAACCAGAAAGAAGGGCTTGTTGAGGCGATACTAGACTATGCAAAAAAATACGGACAACTCTCGGTGGCCGCAGTTTTTGCCAATTGGCGCAAAACAAGCATGGGAAACTGCGACGAGGTCTTTGCAAAGGCGTCGTTCCAACTGATTCACGTCCCCATATCGAAAAAGAACAGTTCAGACATTTCGCTTATGACCAGCGGAATGGAATATCTGTTTATCTACCCTCACATAGAGACCTTTATAATAGTCACTGGCGACGTTGATTTCAGGCCTCTTCTGGTGAGCATCAGAAGACGCGGATGCAGAACCATTATAATCTGCGACGCCAGGAATGCGAGTGAGGACCTTCTTGAAATAGCAGACGAGTATTTTGACTACAGAACGATAATAGACGCTGACAATGGAGAAAAGTCAAAGACATTGACAAAGGAGGATTGCTACGCGCTCCTTGTGGAGGCGACGAAGAATATTTCCGAAAAAAAGGGCAAGGCCGGTTTCTCAGAGGTTAAAGTGAGGATGCTTCTCCTGAATGAAGATTTCAGCGAAAAAGCCATAGGATTTCCCAACTGGAAGGCATTCGTCGAAGCAGCGAAGAATGACGGAATCGTTGATATAATTTACGAAGAGAAGAACACTTTCTTGACAGTTCAAAACAAGGAAAAGACAAACGGATACACAACCTATCCTTTTTATCCGATGCTGTCCGAGCTGAACAACCTGCAGAAAGAGAAAAAAGAGAAGAGAATTCTTTTCACCCAGCTTAATGACATGCTTAAAAAGAAGGATATCGACATAAAGAAATACGGATATTCGCGCCTGAAGACGTATCTTCAGGATGCAGAGAAGAGGGACCTTGTAAAGATTGAGTACATCGACCTGCAGTACTATGTCTCCATTACGGAGAAGGGGCTTAAATACTTCAAGTGATTATTTCATCGCTCCTCCCTTGAAAACGCATCCCTGTATGATATAATAATCAAAATTAAAAAAAGGAGCTTGTATGGACGAAAAGCAGGCGATAGAGCAGAGACTGAGAATTGAAAACGAGGTTAAGGGCGCAGCCTCATGGTTTTTTTGGATTGCCGCTCTCTCCGTTATAAACTCTGTTCTTTTCATGTTCAATCTTCAGTGGAATTTTGTCATAGGGCTAGGAATATCCCAGATACTTGATTTTGTGGGCAAATCGCTCTCCGAAACGGCAATTTCCGGCATGAAGTACATTTCTCTGATAATGAACGTCATACTCGCCGCCTTATTCATTCTCATCGGCATGTTCGCCGCAAAGGGAAGCAGAAAGGCTTTCATGACAGGAATAATACTTTACGCTCTTGATTCCGTTATCTTCATACTTGCATTTGATCTTCTCGGGATAGGATTTCACATTTTTGCGATATACTTCATGGTGCGCGGATTTATAGTGAGTAAGAAACTCAATGCTTCGGAAATCGTCGGGGAGAATCCTGTTTGAGAAAAAGCGTTTTGAAAGAAAAATCCCTTAAATACCATTCATATCCGACAGGCGGAAAAATTGAAATCCGCATAAAGAAAGTCTGCGAATCAAAGGATGACCTATCACTGGCCTATACTCCGGGTGTTGCCGACCCATGTCTGGAAATCGAAAAAGACAAGTCAAAATCCTATGAATACACAAACAGAGGCAACCTTGTCGGTGTAATCTCCAACGGCACTGCAGTTTTGGGTCTTGGAGACATAGGAGCAGATGCGTCAAAGCCCGTGATGGAGGGGAAGAGCGTTCTCTTCAAAAAGTTTGCCGGCATAGACGCTTTTGACATTGAAATAAACGAAAGAGACCCTGAAAGATTCATAGAGGTTGTTTCTTCTCTTGAGCCGACTTTCGGAGGAATAAATCTTGAGGATATTAAGGGACCCGAGTGCTTTCTGATAGAAAAGAAGCTTATAGAAAGAATGGCGATACCGGTATTCCACGATGACCAGCATGGAACGTCGGTCATTGCGACAGCAGGCCTTTTAAATGCCTGCGAACTGACGGAAAAAAACATATCCTCTCTCAAAATAGTCGCATCGGGAGCCGGAGCGGCCGCTCTGCCCACGTTGAACATGTTCTTAAAGGCGGGGGCTGACATCAAAAAAATAGACGTATTCGATAAGTTCGGACATCTTTACTCCGGAAGAAAAGACACAAACGAATACAACGAGAAGTTCTCATGGAAGAAAAACCCAATCTCTCTGAACGAGGCGCTTGACGGAGCAGACCTTTTCTTGGTGCTGTCGGCAAAAGGAATTCTGACGGGAAAAATGATAATGAATATGGCGAAGAATCCGATAATTTTCGCTCTGGCGAATCCTCAG
>JAQVDU010000016.1 GCA_028698175.1 bacterium
CGGTGACCCAGACTTCTCCATGCTCGGTGGGTCTTAGAGTGCCTGCGTCAAAGTTTATATAAGGGTCTATTTTGACTGCCGAGACCTTAAATCCGTAGTTCTTGAGAATCAAGCCGATGGACGCTGTGGCGATGCCTTTTCCCACGCCGCTCATCACGCCCCCGGTTACTATGATGAATTTTGGAGACTGGTTCGGTTTCATTTTTCACCTTAATCCATTTTATCGCTGAATATTATTCTTCTCCTCTCTTTGTCTATATCGACGACTTTCAGTTCTATCTCTGCACCTTTGACGTAATCGTCCGAAAGATTCTCTGACTGCTTTGCTATGAGGCGCTGAGGAATAAGGCCTTTTATTTTTTCATTCACTTCAACGTGCACGTTCTTGTCTTTCACTTCAAAGATTACTCCCTTAACTATGTCGCCCTCGTTGTAGTCGTCTATCGGGTCCTTCTGAAGCTGCTTGATTCCTAGGGATATTCTCTTTTTTTCAGGGTCGATATTCACTATTAGGCAGTCAACTTCGTCGCCCACCTTGTAGACATCCTCTATTTTGGATATCTTTGCATCCCATGAAACATTGGATATGTGGAGAAGACCTTCGATTCCGGGGGCTATTTCAACGAATGCTCCGAACTTTGTCAGCTTGGTGATTTTTCCGCCCACTCTCTCCCCGACAGTGAATTTGTCCCATGGATTATCCGCTACCTGCTTTAAACCCAAAGATATTCTTTCATTCTTCTTGTCTATCGAAAGAACTATAGACTCTATCTCGTCTCCAACGTGCAATATCTCTGAAGGATGCTTCAAATGCTGTGTCCATGACATCTCAGATATGTGAATTAGCCCTTCGACTCCCTTTTCGAGCTCTACAAAAGCTCCGTACTCTTCAAGAGAGACTATCTTTCCCATTACTTTTGTGCCGATCATGTATTTGTTCTCGATATTCTCCCATGGATAAGGAGTGAGCTGCTTGAGACCTAATGAAATCCTTCCCTTCTCTTTGTTTATCGCTGTGACCATAACCTTGATCTTCTCATTCATTGTGAGAAGCTCCGAAGGGTGGACTATTCTGCCCCATGACATGTCTGTGATGTAGAGAAGGCCGTCTATGCCTCTCTCTATTTCGATGAAGGCTCCGAACTCGGTGATATTCTTCACGATTCCTTCAACAACGTCTCCCTGCTTGAGATTCTTTATGAATTCCAGCTTCTTGTTCTCCTTCTCGCTTTCAAGAATCACTCTTCTTGAAACTACAATGTTTCTTCTCTTGTAATTGAGTTTTATGACCCTGAAATCAGTCTTCAGGTTGAGAAGTTTGTCCATGTCAACCACCGGCTGAAGGTCTATCTGCGAACCCGGGAGAAATGCCTCAACGCCCATAAGATCAACTATCATTCCGCCCTTTACCCTCTTCTTTATAATTCCGTCAATGTTCGTCTTGTTCTCAAACGAATCATTTATTTTTGGCCACAGCTTTATGAACTGAGCCTTCTTGAGCGAGATGTCGGCAAATCCGTCCTCATTCTCAAATCCCTCTATAAAGACGGGGATTATGTCACCTATCTTGAGATTCTCCGGCTCGCTGAATTCTGAGACCGGAATAACTCCCTCTGATTTCAGGCCCACGTCGATTATGACGTCTTTCTCTGTAATCCTGACAATTCTTCCGTCAATGACCCTCATGTCCTCTTTTTCATCTCTTGTTCCAAGGTCAAGGTCATACCTGTTGAAGGATTTTTCATACATCTCCTTCAACTGCTCTTTTGTGTACTCCTGCTCTTCCGTAAACAGGTTCTTAGCGTTTTCTGTCATTTTTCAGTTCCTCCTTATATATTTTTTTTATGTTTGTTTTCACGTCGTTGACTATCCAGTCGGGAGTTGACGCTCCTGCGGCTATTCCTACGTTTTTTACGTTTCTGAGCATTGACTTTTTTATCTCTTTTGCCGTTTCTATATGGTGTGTGTGTTTTGCTATTCTCTTGCAGAGTGTGTAAAGGCGTTTTGTGTTGCCGCTGTTTTTTCCGCCGACTATAAGCATAAGATCAACCTTTCCAGCAAGTGCGATTGCCGACTCCTGCCTCTGCGATGTTGCGTTGCAGATAGTATTGATAACCAAAACCTCCTTAAAATAGTCCATTATAAGACAGACGAGTCCTTTAAAGTTTTCAATGGATTGCGTTGTTTGAGAGACAATGCCAACCTTTGATCCCTTTAGGGATTTTATCTTTGAAATCTCGTCTCCATTCTCGATTACTATGGCTCCGCTGACCTGACTCTTGAGGGCCAGCACTTCGGGATGGTTATTCTCCCCGATTATTATCACATTGTAGCCGTTCTCTTTCAGCTTCTTCACGTAATCTTGCGCCCTTGAAACGAACGGACAGGTGGCGTCAATCACATCAAGATTTGATCTCTTCAGACTTTCAAGAAATCGTTTCTCTACTCCGTGCGTCCTTAAAACAACAGTGCCTTCATTTATATCATTTATGTCTTCAAGAGGAGTCACGCCTCTCTCTTTGAGTTTGTCCACCGTCTGAGGATTGTGAATTATCGGACCCAATGTGTAAATGGGTTTCTTTTTTCCCTTCTTTGCAACGTCATCTATTATATTCATTGCCCTCTTTACTCCGAAGCAGAACCCCGAGTGCTTCGCTACGTACACCCTAATCATCCAGAGCTCCAATCTCTTTCATCATTATCTGCGTTGCAAGGCGAGAGTTGGCTGAGTTCGGCCTCATATCCGGCAGTTCTATCGCTTCCCCGAAGCGTATCTCCATCCTGTTGATTCTTAAAAGCTGTGTTATGAATGATTTGTCTGAGTTCTTTATGAACACGGGAATGACCTTTGCCTTGCTCTTCAAAGCGAGATACCCTGCTCCAGGCTTTCCCTCAAGAAGGTCTTTCGTCTTATTGCGGGTTCCTTCGGGAAATATTATTATATAGTCGCCTTTCTTCAGAAGCTCCAGAGTGTGGCTTATTGCGCTCAGGTCAAGCCCGTCCCTCTGAAGAGGTATCGAATGAAGTATTCTTAAAATTCTTGAAAATATCGGATGTATTTCGAATAGTTCGCTCTTTGCCAGGGCATGAACTTCGTTTGAATGCCTCACAGAATATACGAGAGTTCCCAATGCCGGCGGGTCATTGAATGAGCGGTGGTTGGCAACAATTATTAAAGGCCTGTCTTTGGTCTGTATCCTTCCTACAACTTTTACGCCGAGAAAATAGAAGTAATAGAAGTAAATTAAAAAGTAGAATGCGTTAAACGCAATCCTTGAGCTCCTGCGCCTTGGAAACGACAAATTTGATCTGTTCCTCCTTACTAAGTCTTGTAGTATCAATCAAGATGGCGTCTTTTGCCATCTTCAAAGGTGCGTGCGCCCTTGATTTGTCGCGCTCATCGCGCTCTGCAATCTGGCGCTTTATATCTTCAAGGTCTGCCTCGATATTCTTTTCGGAATACTCGAGAAACCTTCTCTTGGCTCTCTCCTCAATCGTGCAGTCCATGTAAAACTTTAGCTGTGCATCGGGAAAGACGACTGTGCCTATGTCCCTTCCCTCAGCTACGAGTGAAGTATCTTTTGAGATACGCCTCTGCTCTTCAACGAGAAAATCCCTCACGGATTTCAGTGTGGATACCCGGGAAGCCATCTGAGACATCTTCTCATTTCTTATTTCGTCTGATATATCCTGACCGTTTAGAAATATCCGCCTTTCGGATGAGACATTCTCGAATCTTATCTCGATTTCACTGAGGAGCGGTTTTATCTTCTCCTCGTCCAGGGTATCTCCAAGTTTTGAAAGAACGTAATAGCCGACAGCTCTGTACATAGCTCCGGTGTCCAGATAGATGACCTTCAGAATCTGAGCGACCCTCTTTGCCGTAGTGGTCTTGCCAGACCCTGCCGGTCCGTCTATGGCTATTATAAAGGACATAGTTATGGAATTATACGGAAAATCCCTCTTCTGTCAACCCTTTTTTAGCAGTTTCCGTCCGGCACCCGAAGGAGATTAGTACATTTAAAAATGGTGCTTTTTGGAACCACAGTCCCTAAGGTTTTTTCATAACGAAGAAGGAGTAGCCGTAGGATTCTCTGTATTTTTTATGAATTTCTGCCTCAAGCTGAAGCATATCCAAGACATCCTCCGACTTTTTGTCGCCTCTGTGCTCGATTCTTTTTCTTTCCACAATCTCAAGCATCGGAGCGTAGAAATAAGTCCACCAGGATTCGTCAGGAAGCATGAAAGAATCCTTCAACTCATATCCGGCAGATGCAATAACCTTAAAGAGGTCCTCATAATACGTCACATTTGCGCCCTCGGCTGAGAAGAATTTTACAACATCCTCAGGCGGATTCCTTTTGAACCAGACAAGGTCGCTTATCACAAGGTATCCGTTCCGCTTTAAAAGTCTTTTCCATAATCTGAGTCCGTTCTCAAACCCTATAATAAAGGCCGAACCTTCAGACCAGATAATGTCAAAGCTCTCATCAGGAAAGGGCAGATTCCCCATGTCTCCGATGAGCGCCTCTATCTTTTCTCCGGCTCCTGTCTCTGCAATCTTCTTTTTCAGCATGTCAATGAAGGGTTTATGATTGTCAATGGCAGTGATTTTTCCGTCTGTGAGCCTTGAAAGGAGAAGCGTCTGCATTCCCGTTCCGCAGCCGATGTCAAGCACTGAAGGATTCTCTTTCACTCCGGTTATTTTGTCGAAAGCCCTCTTGGTTGATTCGTCGTCACCCGGCCCCTGCCTCGGCATTTCTTCAAAGACTTCATAAAAGACTTTTTCCATGTCACTCTCCGTATTTTGTCGGCTTTTTGCATCTTGTTCCGCAAACGCAGCTCCTGCGGAGGAGGTTGTCGATCTTTTCACTGTACTTCTTTAAATTCATGTATTTATCCGTAAAATCTCTTCCTGAAAAAACCGTAAGCCTCCTTAAAAGGCATGGGATAACCTTCAAGGGATTCATACATCAGGACGAGACCCAACCTTTTGTAAATTATCCTCGCCCTTTTCATCAGATCAGTCTTCTTTGAACATTTATATTTCTCAAATACCTCATGCGCGAAATCCTCTCCGAGAGAGAGAAGCTCGGAAAAGTCCTTTGCCTTCTCAAACCAGGCAAAATCGCCGAAGTCAATTACTCCGAGCCGCCCCTTCCTTCTGTCAAAGAAGATGTGGTTTCCGCGGAGGTCATTGTGGGTGTATCCGTACCCCTTCATTTCAGCCATTGTGTCAAGCATCTCAGGGATGAATCTCTCTATCGTTTCAACATCCTTCTTCTTCAGCAGCGGGAAGACCCTTCGTCTTACCTTCTCGGCAGTCTCTCTTGAGATAGCTTTCCCGTTGTCAAAGGGTATCTTGAGGTGCTTTACATGAGATTTCTTCGTTGAATGGATTGTCGAAATAAAATCAGCGAGAGAATCGGTCAAGGCATTTCGCTCCTCCCGGTTTAGTCTCTTAATGAATCTCTCATCAAGCTCGCTTCCTGCGATCTTCCTGTATCCTGCGAACTTCCCTGAAAGGGGCATGTACTCGTAATCGGGTATGTCAACATCCACCTTCCCTCTATAAAAATCAAGTATTCTGCTTTCAAGCATGAGCCGCCTCTCCGCATCCCTGTCCTTAGGAAATCTGAATACTATCTTGCTGTTTACTATTATGACGTGATTGCACCATCCTGTCGTCACAGATTTAAGGGTCTTTATCTTTATACCCGGAAACTCCCCCTCAATCTTCTCTTTAAACTTCAATTCATTTTTCTTCATTCATCAATGATATCCGCAAGATGAGCGAAAGTCAACGTCTGAGGTACCCCTTGACTTATTAACCGGTTTGTTATAAATTATTCTATCATGAACAAAAGAGACACGGAACAATTCGCAAAACTGACTATTCAGCTATATGAGAGAATAAGACGCTCAAAACTAAATGCATGGACATCCTGGTCCTCAGATGAAACATTCTGGATTGTCTTTCCCAACAAAATAATGTATGACGATTTCCTTCTCTTCATTGACGAACCGCATGATGAGATAAACGAGATAGGCGAGAAATACAAAGACATCGGCTCAATAAGAATAATCTGGGAAGAGCATTGAGAATCCCTCGGTCAAAATGACTGGTTATATCTTTCTCTTGATCACAATTATCCTCTTTTCCTCAATGGAAGTCGCAGGCAGACTCATCCACCTCACCGTTCCGCCCCTCTCAATGACGTTCCTCAGATTCTTCATCGGCTTTCTGGTGATTCTCCCCTTCATAATCTTCAACAAAAGGGAGATTTCGGTTGTGAAAGCAATGAAGAGAGGAGACATCCTGAAAATATTTGTGCTCGGATTCACAAACGTCTTTCTCTCTATGATGCTCCTGCAGCTTGCAGTCCACAGGGGAAATGCTTCAATTCCGGCGATTCTGACAAGCTCAAACCCTCTCTTTGTCTATATCATCACGGCATTCATGACAAAATCCGTTTCAAAGAGCCACATAATCAAAATCATCTCCGGCCTCCTAGGCATTACGGGAATAATTATCTTTTCCCAGTCTGAATCATTCAAGAATCCCCTTCTCGCCCTCTCGCTCTCCGTTCTTGCGTCAATACTCTTTGCCGCATACACTATCGGAGCACACGGGATGGTGGAGAAGTTCTCAAACCTTACGGTTACCGCACTTTCGTTTCTCTTCGGCTCAGTTCTGTACCTGCCGTTCATTTATGTTTTTGAGGACCATTCCTTCATTTACTCTCTCGACATCAGAGAGATTTCAGTGCTTCTCTATATGGGAGTATTCATAACTGGTCTGGGGTACGTCTTCTTCTTCGAAGGGCTTAAGAGAATGAAGGTGCACATCGGCTCTATGGTCTTCTTTTTAAAACCCCTCTTCGCCCTCCTCTTTTCATTCATGTTTCTTCAGGAGAGAATAATTCCTCTTCAGTTTTTTTTCATACTGTTCATACTCTACTCAACAATGCCTGAGATAAGGAAGAAGAATGTTCACGGTTCTTGAAAGCAGGGAGAATCTCATCGAAGTAAAGAAATCAAGGTTTCACGGCAGTATATTTCATATCGAAAGCGAAGCAGGATTCTCATCCGCTTTAAAGGAGGTCAGAAAACTTCATCCGAAGGCTGACCATATTGTCTACGGATACATACTATCCGAAAGGGATAGGGGATACTCCGACGCGAATGAACCGAAGGGCACAGCAGGCAGGCCGGTTCTGAACGTTCTCGAAAAGAACAATCTTGTGATGGTCGCGCTGTTCACTGTGAGATACTTCGGCGGAATTAAGCTCGGAGCCGGAGGACTGGTGAGGGCTTATACTCAGACCGCATCAGAGCTTATCGCATCATCTGTAAGGCGTGAGCTTCTTGAGGCATTCGAGGTATCCTTCAAACTCAAATATGAAGCCCTTGATGCATTTATGGCGCATCAGAATGAAAAGGGATGTGAAATCATAGAAAAGGAATTCGCCTCGGACGTGAGCATAAAGGCGGCAGTAAATGAAGAGACCCTTGCATCACTCAAATCCGACGCAAGGGTCTTCAATCTTTCTGTTATAAGAAGTAAATTCCTTCACCCGTTCTGATGTCTCAGAAGCGCCGCAATCATCTTCTTAGAGAAGGGTTTTCTCAGAAGCGGAATCTTGAACTCCTTAATAAGAAGCTTCACATCGCCGCTTATATTGAAACCTGTTATGAAGATGAATTTTATATTGGGATAGAGTTTCCTGGAAAGATGAAGAATCTCAGTTCCGCTCTCTTTTCCGATTTTTATATCGCAGAAAATAGTGCTGATTGACTCTCCCTGACGCTTTATTATGTCATCAGCTTCCTTGATTGATTTTGCTTCCAGAACGTCTATACCCTCCTGGCTTATCACCTCTGTTATCGTCTTTCTCACGTCCTCTTCGTCGTCAATCACGAGTACTTTCCTCTCATACGTGGATTTAGGCAGTTTGAGCATCATCGAGTCTTCCGAATAATTCACAAGTTCAGGTTCTTTGTCCTGCTCTTGAATGAGATTAAACCTTCTTAAAATGTCATTTATCTTCTCGACGGAATTCTTTATCCTGGAGAGAAGAACTTCATCCTTCTTTTCAAGGTTTTTCGCAAGTCGGCTTTCAAGCATTTCTGCGGAGAGAAGTATGACTGAAAGCGGCTGGTTCAGCTCATGGTGCATTGTTATTATCGCCGCCTTAACCATATTCATCTTTGCGAGCTTGAGCTCATCGGCAGTGTCGTCAAGAATCTTGAAAAGAATCTTGATTCTCGCATCAAGCTGGTTTATGTCGACGGGTTTTACTACATAGTCAACTGCCCCTGCCTCAATCCCTTCTGCCACGACATTGGTGTCAGTTATATTCGACAGAAAGATTATCGGTATTGATGCCAAAGAGTCATCTTTCTGAATCTGTCGGCAGATGTCTAAGCCGTTGTACTCATTCATGTCTATATCGAGTATTATAAGGTCAGGAAAAAATTCCTTAATCCTGCTCAAGCATTTTGACGGGTTATTGTCGGCATAAACAGTATATCCGAGAGCGTGAAGCGATTTTTCTATGTAAGTTGTCACGGTTATTGAATCGTCAAGCACGTATATTCTTATTTTGTCTTTCATATTCTCCCCTTTAAAATTTTTATTGCCTCTTCTATTCCTTTCCTGATGGCATCAGGAGCTGATTCCCTCTCAAATTCAAGAACCAGTTGCTGAACTTCTTTTTTCTGCCTCATAAATTCATTTGCTCCTTTTATCGTGAATTTCTTTTCGTAAAGAAGATGTTTTATCGTTTTGAGAGTGTTTATATCCTTCTCAGTGTACATTCTTCTGTTTCCGTTGTGTTTCCTCGGCTTCAAGGCAGGAAACACAGTCTCCCAGTACCTGAGAACATACTGTTTCACCGACAGGATGTCGCTCACTTCGGTTATGGAATAGTACTGTTTTTCTTCAGATCTTGTTTTCATTTCCTTTCTTCATCCTTATGATGTTGCTTCTGTGTTTGAAGATTATAAATGCAACAATTCCAAGTATCAGAATCAGATTGGCGTATGAGAAGTAATTGAACGGATAGTTGAAATCAAAGACCCTGCCAAGAACAAAGTAAATTATTGGAAACAATGATACGCCTATTATTGTTCCAAGCGCGACAATCCTTGACAAAGAGACGGTTATGACGAAGGCGATAACGCAGATTGCCGCTACAACAGGGAAAATAACCACAAATGCGCCGAATGAAGTCGCCGCTCCTTTCCCTCCCTGAAAATTGAGATAGGGGGTGAACATGTGACCCAGTATTGCCGCAACCGCCACTATAGTCGACACGTGCAGATTTTTGTCAAAGAAGGAAATTGAGACAAGAACCGGAAGAAATCCCTTGAGAAAATCAAGCGCAAAGACCGGTACCGCCCACTTCCATCCGCCCGCCCTGTACACGTTCGTCGCTCCAACGTTTCCCGAGCCCACCTTTCGGATGTCTATCTTGAGAAACAGTTTTGAAATTATAAAAGCGAATGGTATTCCTGCTACCAGGTAAGTTGAAAGAACGTAAAGAAAGACTTTAAGAAAATCATTCATTTTCTTCTCTCCTTAAAATTTAGCTCAAACGGAAGGCCGCCGATCTTCAATCTTTCACGCAAAGAGTTTATTATATATCTTTTATAATTGCTGTCAATAGAATCAGCCATTGAGCTTCTAATCAGGAATCGTATCGGTTCGTCTGAGACCTGTTCAAGCGTGAAAAAACGAGGTCTTGTCTTTTTGATTACCGGATGCTTGTGCTCCGATACAATCTCAAAAAGAAGAGTGTTCAGGTCATGCTTTCTAAAGTGCTTTGGAAGATAATCTTTCAGCTTCAAACCGAGCTCTATGATTTTAGTCATGTGCTTTTTTTCTTTGGCAGAAACGAACATTTTCGGGAGGTAGCTTTCGAAATCCAGTTTCTCAATCACTTCTTTATATACCCGGGTCTTCTCAGTATCTGTTATTTTGTCGGTCTTGTTGAAAACGAGCACAGTCGGTTTGTAAAAATCAAGAGCTTCATCAAGTATTCTTTTGTCCTGAAAGGTCACTTTGTCCATTATGTCCATCACAAGAACCACAACGTCAGACCTTCGTACAGCCAGCTTGCTCCTGAGTATCGTATAATATTCGCTCGGCTCCTCTATCTTGGCCGCCCTTCTTATGCCTGCAGTGTCTATCAGAATCACTTTTCTTTGCTCGTACTCAAGGTACGAGTCCACAGCATCTCTCGTGGTTCCCGGTATATCGGAGACAATCATTCTGTCCTCATCAAGAAGAGCATTGATTATGCTTGATTTACCTGTATTTGGCTTGCCTATTACAGCAAATCGTATCCCGTCGTTAGCAGAAGAATCAGAGCTTTTCGAAGGTTTATCCGCGATAATGTCTTTAAGTTCGTTTATATTGAGGCGGTGTTCAGCGGAAACTTTTACTATACTTTGAAATCCCAGCCCGTATATCTCTTCATTGAGATTATTATCGCCCGCATCGCATTTGTTGGCAACAATTATCACCTTCTCCTTGCTGCTTCTAAGCTTCTTTGCAATGTATAAGTCATCGCTTGTCAGCTCCTGTCTGTTGTCAAAAACGAAAAGTATCACGTCGCTCTCGTTTATCGCTATATCAGCCTGCTCTTCGACGAGCTTAATGAAGGGGGTGTTGTTTTCCTTTTCTATTCCTCCCGTATCTATCAAAAGATACTTTCTCTCCAGGTATGTGTACTCGCCGTAATGCCTGTCCCTTGTGAGATTGGGCGTGTCATGTACTATTGCGGCTCTCTTTCCTATCATTGCGTTGAAGAGAGTAGATTTTCCCGTGTTAGGTCTTCCGATTATTGCTACTATTGTCATGTCAAATGCTCCTTTATGTCTTCGTAATTTCCGATGATATGTATTCTCTTGCCGGATTCTTTAGTCAGTTTTCTGACATCATACCCGTCAAGAGTGATGCTGTCCGAATTGAATACAGACTTATAAATTATTATATCAGATTCGGCTACATTTTTCAAACGATTAAGTATGTCTCTCCCAGTCAGCAGTCCGGTGACAGTCACTCCGGCTCCGAAGAAGTCATTCTTAACACCGTATATTTTCTCTCCTCCGAAATAATTCTTTTTTAAAAGATGCTTTGCAAATGATTCTCCGCAGAGAATTGCTCTGTTTTTTTTCAGGTTCATGTTTTTAAACTGTTTTACGTCCTCCTCAAAGAGTCTCACCATTCCTATTCCGTTTTCAAGCTGCGGGTATTCTCCGTAGTATGATTCTTCAGGTATGTCAAGGTTAGCCATCAGAAAGAATTCATCGGCGAGGTATATTCTTTTGAATGACATTTTTTTCTTCCAACCCTCGACAGATTCGATGATCTTCTTTGAGTAACAGCCGTCAATCGAAGAGAGTTTGCGAAGGTCATTTCTGTATTTAGTCAAACCGACTGGAACAATGCCCAATGAGAGACAGTTCAGTTCTTTTGCGAACGAGAGAGTCTTTATTAGGTGCTCCTTGTCATTAACATTCCTCATAAGAACCAACTGAAAGTGCATCTTCACTCCGTTCTTTGCCAGATAACTAATCTTATCGATATTGTTCTCTCTTCCGAAGATTTTTCTCCTCAAACCGTCTTCAACTGCATGGAGCGAGACGTAAAGAGGAGATAATTTGTGCTGAATGATATTGTCAAGCATTCTTTTATCAAGATTGGAGAGGGTTATGAAATTGCCGGAAACGAGAGATTCCCTGTAGTCGTCATCCTTAAAATACAGCTGTTTTCTCAACATCGGAGGATTCTGGTCGATAAAGCAGAAGATGCACTTGTTAGAGCATCTCATCATCTTCATCTCCTCAATCTCACAGTCAATCTTATGATAGTACTTTCTTTCCATGTGAATCAATATTCTTTCGCCCTTCTTTTTTATTTCGAAATCCATAGCGTTCTTTTCAAGTTCGTAAAGGAATCCGAAGTAATCAAACAAAGGTCTTTTGTTTATTGAGATTATCTCGTCATTCTTTGAGACGCCGTGCTTTTTAAAAATTGAATTTCTGCCTATGGATGATATTTTGACAGCCATTATCTGTAAAATTCTCTGATCCTGTGAAAAAACCTTAACGCATCATAACCGCTCACAGGAGCATTTGGGTAAAATGAGTCATTTTTCGCCTCCATAACTCCGCTTGAGACCATCATGGATATGGGCTTGTAGGCAAAGAAGGATTCGTCAACGTCATTAAGCTCGGCAATACGGAAATTTGCGTCAAAAAACGGGTCTACCGTTAAAACATACTTTGATAGAAGTATTGCAAGCTGGTACCTGTAGACAATTTCATCCGGCCTGAAGGTTGAGTCCGGATAGAGGTTTATCATTCCTCTCTTTACCGCAGAGCATATCAGAGACGGATACGGATACATTTTGACATCAAAAGGAATCTCCATGGATTCAACCTTTACTGTCAGCGGAAAGTATATCGAAAACAGGTACGCCGCATCTTTTCTCGTCAAAACATTCTCCTCGGCAATAAATCTGAGGTCTGTCACGTTTGATGTCAGATAGTCAAACTGAGAAAGATATTTGTCCTTCTTCCTGAAGGGACATCCGGTAAAAATCAAAAGCGCAACAGCAAAAAGAATCATTGATAATCTTCTCATAGAGTCATATTATCATAAATCGGAATAAAAATAAAGTGTCTGTCTTCTTTTGACAAAGCATTGCAAATAGACAAAAAAATGTTAAAATCATACTATGAAAAATATTACGATTCGCGAGGCCCAAAAAGATGACGGCAAAAATATAGCTCTTCTTGCGACGAAGATATGGGAGGACGATTATTTAGGCAGACAATTCGAAAGATGGCTTCTGGACGGTAATTTTTTCATTGCCGAAGCAGGAACAAGAATCGTCGGCTGCGCCAAAATTTCAGTTCTTCCTGAAAAGACCGGCTGGTTAGAAGGTCTGAGAGTTGATCCTGAGTATCAAAAAATGGGAATAGGCAGAGAGTTCAACAGATTTATGGTTGATAGGATAGATAAGATGAAGAACGATGGCATAATAGATAAAATAGAATATTCCACATACTACAAAAATGCGGAATCTCTTCACATGGGCTTTAAAGCGGGTTTTCAGATTGTCGAAAAATTCACAGTTCTTTCGCGCGCCAAGTACAAAGACTGCAAGGAAATAGATCCGTTCAGACCATCCAGAATATGGTTCAACGATTACAAAGATTATCTGCCGGCAGGTTGGAAATTCGTTAAGAACACTTTAAACGGAGCAAGGTACATTCTTGAACACTGTGATTTTTACAAGAATACTGAAGCGGAATTCTATGCTTTCAGAGATGAAAGAGCATTCTGTTTCTTCGAAAAGAACGCTAAAAACATAATCCGTTCGATTCCATTTATGAACTATCTCGCTCGTATGGAAATCGAGATTCTGATTCCGGAAAGTTGGTCTGACATTTTGCCGGTTCTCTATGATGCTGGATTTGACTACTGGGACGAACCTAAGGAGCCCAATGTCTTCATTCTTCGCAAGAATGATTGTGTATGACGAAAGGCATGCGAGTTGTCAAAAAGAGCGGTCTGGCTAATTCACTGTGGCGACGCGCTCGACTTTGTTGACGGAATAAATCTCGCATACACCGCTTTTTGTCGTTTCGGAGATTTTTATTTTGACATTCATTCGATTATCCTTCAACACGGTCTCAATATACTTCATAAGGGATTTTTTCACTGTCATAACTACGCTCTCCTGTGCATTCACTATAAGCGTGTCTTCAGGATAATTCTTCCCGTTCTCCTTTAGCCATCTGACCAGCTTGAGTCCCACGTAGAACGGTTTCGGCGTGTATCCCCTGCCCTCGCAGCAGTCACATTTATCTATGAAGTAGTTTATAACAGAGGGTCCGATCTTCTTTCTCGTCATCTCAACGAGTCCGAACTGTGAAACCTTCAGAGTTTTTGTGGTTGAGCGGTCATTCTTTAAATATTTCTTCAGCTGGTTCAAGAGCTCTTTTTTGCTGAATTCGTCGCTCATGTCAATGAAATCAATGACTATAATGCCTCCCAAATCCCTTAACCTGAGCTGACGGGCTATTTCTTCGGCGGCCATTATGTTTATGTCGCGTATTAAAGCATCATCGTCCCTCGCGCGTGATATCTTTCCGCTGTTAACGTCTATGGCTGTCAGGGCTTCGGTCGTCTCTATTACTATTGATGCCCCGCCCCTGAGATAGACCTCCGGTTTAAACATTTTGTCAAGCTCTCTGTCTATCTCATAGTATGCAAGAATAGGAATTTTGAACTGGTAAAGGTGTATTTTCTTCTTCATGTTTATTCCGAGATATGAGAAATAATCGACAATATCGCGGTATATATCCTTTGAATCAACATAGATGTTCTCAACTCCGCGCTTCATAAGGTCTCGTATCAGTTTCTTTGAGACAGTCACTTCTTTATAGAGAAGAGCGGGAGAAACTGCCTTGTCGACTCCGGCAGATATTTTCTTCCAGATCTTCATCAGCTCAAAATACTCCCTTTTGATATTCGCCTGAGTTGTTTCCAGGGCTGCGGTGCGCACTATCGCGCCCACGCCGGGATCAAGGATCGAATAAAGCATGCTCTTGACTTCCGATTTAAAATCCTTGTCGCGTATCTGCTTGGAAACTCCCACAAAATGAACGAATGGCAGAAGAACAAGAAAATTTCCAGCGATTGAAATGTATGAGGTGAGCTTTGCTCCTTTTGCGTTTATCTCATCCCTCATCACTTGAACAAGTATTTCATCGCCCTCTCTTATCGTCATCTCCTGATGGACTTCCTCGTCTATATCCGATAAAAGCTCGAACTTTATCTTTCCGTCGGGAGAGTTTAAAGGAAGAAATGCCTTCTTCTTCTCTCCTATATCTAGGAATGCCGCCTGTATGCCAGATGAAAGGTGTTGTATCTTCGCCTTATAGATATTTCCCACAAGGGAGACCTTGTTAAAATCCTCAACTACAACCTCCACGAGTTTGTTGTTCTCCTTCACTGCGAGTATTATATTGTCTTCATTCTTGGTTATAAAAAGCTCGTTCATAATTCGTAAACCTCATGGAGTATACCGTTCTCTTCCAGAAAAAACTTCTCTCTGTAAATTTTTATGTCTTCCAGCTCCTCTATTCCAAGTATTTCATGCGTCAATTCGTCAAATTTTATTCCGCCGTCCTGCTGAAAAATGATTCTTACCCTTACCTTTTCTTCTTCTATTTCTATGTTCTGGACAAACTTTCTTATGTTCATTTCGGTTACCTTCTCATTGTTTTTTCTCTCGACGATATATTCTTTTGAAGAAAGGAATTTTTCTGTTCTGTTCCTCATTGCATCACCGCCTTTCATTTGAAAAACCATGTCGAGCCTGTTTATCCTTGAAATTACCGACATTCGCTCGCTCTTCATCTCCTTGAAATAGTAAAAATGTATTCCCTTTGGAAATGCTCTGTTGATAACGGAAAGCAGATTTGCTTCCGGCTTCTCTTCAAGCATCACTTCAAGCATCTCCATTTTCGAAAACACGTTTACCGGCTTGGGCGGCCCGTAAACTATCTTTATCCTCGGATTGAACCCCTGAGTGTAAGCGAATTCAAGGTTTGTGCGCTTCAACCCGCTACCTATGAAATTTATCATGCCGAGGTGAGAAAGATACTGATATTCGCTGTCAAGGGAGTAAAGCAGAAATATATTCGTTCTCTGCGTTTGAAGAGAAACTACTTTCTTGGGTTTTCTTCTCTGAAAATCGTTTTGTTTTTTTTCAGGTTCCGAAAGAACTCTCTTCTTCTCCCCCGCTATCTCTCCGCCGCATGCTCCGCAGTGAGTGCACTTTGCGCTTCTGCAGTCAAATGTTGATTGCCGGCTCTCTGCCGAAAGATACTCCCTCTCAAGGAATGACCTTGAAACCTTTGTTTTTATGAAATCCCAGGGAAGTTCTTCTTCAAGCACTCTCTCTTTTAAGTATAATTCAAGGTCAATGGAGAGTTTTTTTGCCTCATCGCTCCACAGTTTGAAATTAAAATGTTCACTCCATTCGTCAAGCCGCTCGCCTTTGTCAAACGCTCTCTGAATAAGGGAATTGAGCTTCGAGTCTCCCCTCGCGAATACGCCTTCAAGAAACGAGACCTCAGGGTCTCTGTAGGATATTTCAACGTTTCTGCGTTTGGTGATTGATTTGATTTTTCTTATTTTCTCGATTGTCTCTGACACTGAATTTTGTCTTGCCCATTGGAACGGTGTGAAGGGGCGGGGAACGAATGGGGATATGGATGCCGTGAACTGAAGCTCCTTGAATTCTCTTCCCAGATTCTCGAGAAGCTCACCTATATCGTTGATGTCATTTTCATCTTCAAACGGAAATCCGACCATGAAGTATAGCTTTATATGTTTCCAGCCGTTTTCCCTGCAGAGACGCACCGTATCAAAGACTTCCTCTATGGTGATGTCCTTGTTTATGACCTTTCTCAGCTTCTCTGATGCAGTTTCAATCGCTATCGTAATGCCTGATTTTCTTACCGACGATACCTGACGGAGAAGCTCAGAGTCGATGTCATTCACCCTAAGCGACGGGAGTCCTATTGAAAGATTCTTTCTGCTTATCTCTCTGTTGAGTTCCGACACTAGAGGATTCAATGAAAGGTAATCGGTCGCTGAGAGAGAGAGAAGAGTCACCTCTCTGTAGCCGGTCGAATTTAATCCATCTAAAGCGTCATTCAGACATCTTTCTTTGGAGCGCTCCCTTACAGGCCTGTAAATCATTCCCGCCTGGCAGAAGCGGCAGCCTCTTGTGCATCCCCTGCTAATCTCGACAACTGCCCTGTCATGGACGGTTTTTGACGTGGGAACCATGAATTTGGAGATGGACGGGGAAGTTTTAAAATCCTCATTTATTCTCTGTGTGACGGATTTCGCTGATCCTGAGAGCATCGGAACATAAGTATAGTCAAGCTCGTCAAAGAGTTTTAAAGCATTAAGTCTGTCTATTTCGTTTCTTCTTTTCTTTCGTAAAACGCCAAGAATATCCTCAATCATCTTTTCTCCCTCGCCTATGAAGAAAACATCTATGAAGGAGTTTATCGGAAGAGGATTATAAACTGCAGTGCCTCCTGCAATAATAATGGGATCATTATCTCTTCTTTCTCTTGACAGAAGAGGTATCGACGAAAGCGAGAGTATCTGCAGAATATTTGTGTAAGTAAGCTCATACTCAACGGTGAATCCGATAAGGTCAAAGTTTTTCAGAGGCGTATGCGTTTCAAGCGAGAGAATCGAAATATTTTCTTTTCTTAGCTCCTCCTCCATATCCTTTTGCACTGCATATGCTCTCTCAGCAAACACATCCTCTCTCGAATTGAAAAGGTCGTAGAGAAGCATATGCCCCAAAGATGACATTCCAATCGTGTATAGGTCCGGATATGACAGCAGAATCCTCGTTTTGCCGTTAAAATCCTTGATGATTTCATTGTACTCCCCTCCTGCGTACTGGATGGGGTTTTCTACTCTTCTTAGTATTCTGTCAGGATAATGATTCATTTGTGACAATTGAGTATATCTCCCTGTAAATTTCAGAGGTCTTCTTCACTATGTCTTCCGGAAGGTCGGGAGGCGGTGATTTTCTGTCCCAGTCGGTTGACAGAAGAAAGTTTCTTATAAACTGTTTGTCGAGAGACTCCTGCCTCTCTCCTTTTCTGTATCTCTCTGAAAACCAGAATCTTGAAGAATCCGGAGTGAATGCTTCATCGATGAACACAATCTCTCCGTCAAGGACTCCGAACTCCATCTTAGTGTCGGCGAGTATTACTCCGGATGCAAAGAGCATCTGAGAAACTGTTTCGTAAAGTTTCAGTGAGATTTTTATGACTTCATCTGCTCTCTCTCTTCCTATGATATTTTTCATGGCTTCAACCGATATGTTCTCATCATGCCCCTTTTCAGCCTTAGTAGAGGGAGTGAAAATCGGTTCAGGAAACTTTTCGGATTCCACAAGCCCCGGTTCGACGTACATTCCTCCTATAGTCTGAGTCTTCACATATTCGGACCAAGCGCTTCCGGTAATGTATCCCCTGACTATGCATTCTATAGGGAGAACCTTTGTCTTTTTCACTACCATGAACCTGTCTTTAAGGTAGCCGTATTTTTTAAGTTCTTTCGGGAGCAAATCAAAATCACTGTAAATGAGGTGATTCTGGGCTATATTTTTCGTTCTGTTGAAGTTGAATACTGAAAGTTTGTTTAAAACAATCCCCTTGTAAGGAATTGTCTGATTCAGCACAAAATCGAATGCAGACACCCTGTCAGTTGTCACAATCAGAAGGTCGTTTTCAAGCTCATATATATCCCTCACCTTTCCCCGCGAGAGGAGTTTAAGCTCTTTAATTTCTGTTGTTTTTATCAATTCCTTCTCCGTTTTTTAAGAGTTTATTGAGTTCCCTCACGAACTCGTTCATGTCCCGAAACTGCCTGTAAACTGAGGCAAACCTGACGTAAGAGATTTCATCGGCATCCTTCAGTTTTAACATTACTATTTCGCCTATTTCTTTAGACTCAATCTCATCCTTCTCCATTGAAAAGAGCATTCTCTCGGCGTCTTCCACCATCTCTTCAATTGTCTTTGCCGATACCGGTCTCTTCCGGCAGGCAGTGCGGATTCCTTCAAGCAGCTTTTCTCTTGCGTACGGTTCTCTCCTGCCGTCCCTCTTGATAATCATTATAGGAACCTTTTCGACGTACTCATATGTTGTGAAGCGTCGCTTGCATTCTATGCACTCTCTGCGCCTTCTGACAGACTGCCCGTCCTTTGACGTGCGCGAGTCCATCACTTTATTCTCTTCGTAACCGCAGTAAGGACACTTCATCTGCTGCCTTTATTGGGATTTTCAAGATAAAGGGTATTTGAGCATGAAACGGTATTTCCGTTTTCATCCTCTCCGTAGTAAGTTTCAACGACGTATCCTTCAGTATAGTTTCCGTACCAGAAATTAGCGTTCGTCTGGATGATTGACCCATTGGCCGGAATATAAAGAGTTCCAAACCAGCTCTCAACATCATCCGAATAGTAGCCGTCCGAATAAACCAATGAACCTCCGGAATAAAAATCGCTTGTACAGCAGTAGCCGGCAGGGCTGTTGTTTCCGAGAGTCACGGATATTCCTCCCTTCTCTTCTATTTCCACGTCAACCTCCCAAGTCCATCCGCGTGAAGCATCATAGTAGCAATCGTATGATGGATTTGGAGAATATCCGAGCGACAGTTCGGCTGAATTCGAAGGAGGAAGAAGTATGCATGAAGTCAATAAAAGAAATATCGGAAGAGTGAGAATGATTCTTTTCATAATTTCTCCTTATTTCAGGGAGAGGCGAAGCCTCTCCCTGATAAACGTCTATTTTTCTATTGATACGTCTATCTGCGCCTTCTGCAGTTTGCCTGAATAATCTATATACACAGTCTTCTGTTCGGTGAATATTTCATAGACGGTCCACCCGCCCTCTCTGTGTCCGTTGCCAGTGTTCTTGGTTCCTCCGAATGGCATGTGGCACTCTGCGCCTATTGTGGGTCCATTGACATATGTGATTCCGGTGTCAATGTCCTCAATCGCCCTGAAAGCGAGATTCACGTCCTTTGTATATATTGATGACGAAAGTCCGTACTCCACTCCGTTGAGAACTTCAACAGCTTCTTCGAATGTTTTGACTTTTACGACCGATAGAACAGGTCCGAATATCTCCTCCTGCTCAATTCTCATGCCCTGCTTTACTTCCGTGAACACAGCAGGCTTGAGGAACCATCCGTCCTTGCAAGCTCCCTCTGTATATCGGTATCCTCCGCACATAAGCTTCGCGCCTTCTTTCTTGCCTATCTCAACATACTCAAGTATTTTGTTCATTGAAGATTCGTTTATGACAGGACCCAGGTCAACTGACTCGTCCCAGGGCTTGCCTATCTTCATATCTTCAGCTCTCTTTACCAGCTTCTCTACGAGACGGTCATGTATTCCCTCCTGAAGGATTAATCTTGATGTCGCAGTGCATCTCTGACCGGCTGTTCCGAAAGCTCCGAAGAGAACTCCTTCCACAGCAAGGTCTATATCGGCGTCATCAAGGACTATCTGCGCGTTCTTGCCGCCGAGCTCCAGAGAGACTCTTTTCAAGGTCTTTCCGCACACCGAGCCAATATGGCGTCCCACTTCGCTTGAACCCGTGAATGAAACAACTCCTATGTCTTTGTGTTCAAGTATTGCGTTTCCTACAGCCGAACCGGGGCCGTGGACCAAGTTCACCACTCCGGCGGGAAATCCGGCTTCAGCCATTATTTCAACAAGCTTTGTCGCCAGCGCTGGTGTGTCCGAAGCAGGCTTCAATATCACAGTGTTTCCGGCAAGAAGGGCTGGAAACATCTTCCATGTTGGTATGGCAATCGGAAAATTCCATGGAGATATAAGGCCTGCCACTCCTATCGGCCTTAAGAAAGTTATGGCGACCTTGTTCTGAAGCTCTGAAGGAGAGGTTTTTCCAAAGAATCTTCTTCCCTCTCCGAAGGCGTAGTATGCCGTGTCTATTCCTTCCTGCGTGTCTCCTCTGGCTTCCTTGATAACCTTGCCCATCTCCTGGGTCATAAGAAGAGCAACCTCTTCCTTTCTTTTCACCATGAGATCGCCCACTCTTCCGAGAAGCTCTCCCCTCTTTGCCACAGGCACCCTCTTCCACTCCTTGAATGCCTCCTTAGCCGCTTTGACCGCGTCATCTATATCGTCCTTATTCGATTTGGGGAAGAGTCCGACGACATTGTTCCAATCGGCAGGCATTCTGCTCTCAAAAGTCTCTTTGCTTCTTGCGTCAACCCACTTGCCGCCGATATAATTTTTGAATCTTTCTGCCATAATACCTCCTGAATTTATTTGTTTAATTTTTCTTCAAGAATTTTATCAAAAGGAAAGGCTTCCTCGAAAAGAGTGATTGAGGTGCCTCTGCATGAGATTATATTTCCCATGTCGTCCGTCTCCATGACGATCTTTTCCACTGAGGAAAGTTCACCGTATCCCTTTATTATCACCGTGTGATTCTGGGGAGTCTCTATCGATTCCCTCATTCCCCTGCCGTCATTGCCGCTGAGAATTATGTCAATCCCTTCAATTTCCTCCGCAAGAGTAAAATCATGCTCAAAACTCGTCGAAGTCAGTCCGATGATTATATCGCACCTGTTCTTCTTCAGGATAGAAACAAGCTCTCTTGCCGCGTCAATTTCCCTCTGGACTTCTATCTGCGAAGAAGCGCTCTCTGGAAGATTCATGGCGGCGTATTCGCTTGTCAGTCCGAAGACCCCTATCTTGATGCCCTGCGCTTCTATTATCCTGTATCTGTCAAGAATGTATCCCTTTCCCTGAAAAGAGATGTTGCCGAGTATCATGGGAACGGACATTGTCTTTGAGTTTCTCTCGAGAAAATCCGCACCTGCGGAAAGCTCGTCAAGCCCAAGATTCACCACGTCATACTTCATATGCTGGAAATAGACTGACGGAACCGAAAAATCAACAGAATCATTATCAACGCTTTTATATGCAAAATTTCCTGAGTCAAACAGAAGGAAAATTCCGTTTTCCGACTCAACTGCCTCTCTCTCCCTTTCCACAGCGGTGGAGAGAGAATATATTCCTCCGAGCACCGGCGGAAAATCGGGATTTATAAACGTGGCGCTTCTTCTTCCGAGTACATTCCTTATGTCATTGGTGTGAAATATTACTATTTTCTTTGCAGATGCACAGAGAAAAATTGCCAAAACAGAAAGAAAGATCAACGTTTTTTTCATTCATCGCCTCCTTCCGAGGATTCTTCACCTGTTTGCTCTCTCTTTATGAAAAGTGAAGCATCGTCATCATCGCTTCCGCTCAAGTCGGATTTTTCAAGAACCTTGCTGAAATATTTTTCATACTCATTAGCCACGGGAACGGATTTTATCAGTACAGAGCATTCATTATTCTTTTCAAGCGCATGGTAGCTCCAGTTGGTTGATCCCACAACAGTGTAGAGTGTGTCCACTATGAGGGTCTTCGAATGGGTGGTGACCTCAGGGTCGTCGTAATAAACCTGCACTTTGTTCAAAGCAAGGAAATCCCCGAGTTTTTCATTTCTTTCGGTCTGAGAAGGATTGAATCCGGAGCGGTCGAGTATCACCTTTACGTCCACTCCCCTGTCAATTGCGCGAAACAATGACTGGTAAAGCTTGAGATTTATGCCCTCCGGACGCTCAGGATAATATCCGCCTTCAAGCATCAGGATGTGTATGGTTTTTTGGGCCGAGTCAAAGAGTTTTATCGCGTTTGAAGCGTAATTTCTGTTGTTCATCGGCATCACTCCTTCGACTTTCATCGTATCCAGTTCCAATGCGGATAGCGAGAGAGCCAAGAGCAAAGACAGAAGCATAATAATTCTTTTTTTCATTGCGCGCCTCACGGTTGAATTGTTAGAGTGTCGCTCTTGAACATCATAAGCTGAGAGAAGAAATTCTCGTAAACCTTCGCAAGCTCCAATGATTTTACCGCCACTGCGCACTCATTATTCATGGCCAGCGCATAAAAGCTCCAGTTGGTGGAGCCCACGACCGTGGTCGATGAGTCCAAAACAACCACTTTGGTGTGAGTGGTTATATCCGGAGGATCTAGGTACACCTCAACGCCTTTGCTTCTCATGTACTCGGCGTACTCGTAATTTTTTATTGATGAAGAAGGGTTCCAGGATGACTGGTCTATTATGAGCTGAACCTGCAACCCTCTTGACGCCGCTTCTATAAGCGCATCCTGAAGGTAAGTCGGCTCTCCGTCCGGATAATCCGGATAGTACCCTGTCTGATATATAATCGCATGAACGCTCTTAGTCGCGCTTTTTATCAGCTCCACAAGAGTGGGCACATAGTCTCTGTTGTTCATAACCAAGACGCCTTCCGCGTTCAGAAGTTTGAATAATTCCTTGTCATCCGCAGAGGCGGAAACACAGATAAAAATCAGAATGATTGTCAGAATCTTTTTCATTGTCTCTCCTAAAAGAGTATTGTGACGTCGCCCGTTAGCCTTAAAACTCTCTCTGTGCAGAAGAGAAGAGAGCTCTCCGGGTCGCCTTCAATCTTCGGTTTGTCATAGTTCATATGCCTGTACTGTCCGGAGACTGTGAACTCGGCCTGCGAGATTTTCATAGAAAGACCTGCCGTGAATCCCACGTCGGCTATCTGGTTGTCCATTTTATAGGGTTCGTAAAGAATTCCGTAAAGCATATTAACTGATGAGGTGAGTTCATGCTCGACTCCTGCGCTGTACTTAATAATGTCATTGTACTGGGCAATTCCGCCGTTGAGCTCAGTCCATCTCTCATACACTGCATTCAGCATCAATGTTGAAGGCATTCTTCCCTGAGACGCGTACTTGACTCCTATGCCCGCGGTATTCGGAAGAATGTAATCAATATCATATGCGGTTGATATTGTATCAGACCCGATATAATCCGCTCCCACCTGGTTCTTCACTATAGTCTGGATGTGATATACCGCTGTAATTTCAAGATTCTTCAGGGGCGAGTATGTTATTCCCAATCCGCCTCTCACTCCTGAGTACTGTTCGTCGATAGAGTACGATGAATCAGTCTTTGACGGGTCAACGTATATTATCGAGTACTCGTTCGTTCCGTCACCCTGCAGTATGGAGACGTTAAGACCGGTTTTTATCTTCCAAACTGCGTATGAGACGGAGAGAAAATAGCCGTTGATGTTCCCTATGGACGCCTGCGACTCATTGTACAGAACAACGTAGTTGTCATCCCTGTAGATCTTATTGTAGGTATAGTCTTTGCTCAAAAGGTTTTCATAACCCAACGATACGCTGACAACGCCCAGAGGCATGTATCCCATTATGTACGATGGCTCTCCGTAGAGGAATGAGTTGTCATAGACGTTCTTCTTTCCCACGGTATTGTCATATGTGTCAAATATATACTCCGACCGAGTCTCTCTGTGGGAGACTCCGCTAAAACCCACTCCCACGTAATACTTGTCTTTGGAAAACATCAGAGAAGGGTTGAATGCGGGATTGAAGAAGATGTCGCTGTTTCCAGCTCCAGTCGCCTTTCCGAAGAGGGGCTGATTCATCTCCCCGGATGAAAAGTCATAGAGAGATGTGTACGGATATGCCGCAAAACCAACCGCCAGAATTATCAGAACTGCAAATATTCTTTTCATTGTTCCTCCTACCATCTTAAGTCCATTTGAACGTTTATTCCCAGCAGATTGCTGTGGTCGACAAAACTTCCTATTCTTGTGAAATCCGTATCAGCGTATTTGAGCTCATCTGCGAGAGCCTCTATGCCAGAATGATTAATCTCCTGGTTTTTAAGCGATAGCTTTATCCTGACTGAGACAAGCTCGGAAAGCCTGTCTATGAATGTCAGATAGAGTTTGTTTCCGTCTCCGTACAGGAAATCAATCGAGTTATCCTCAAATATCCACTGGCTCATGCCGTTTGTCTGCCACACTGCAAAGCCTCCTAGGACGGAGAAATAGTCATTCACGTTTTTTTCATACGATCCGTTGAGAAATGACCCGTCTATGAAGAGGTTCTCCGCATAGCTTATAGACGGAGTAAGTCCGACCATTCCGTATCTGCTCTCGAAATTTATATAGTCTCCGTTGTCAAGCACCGCAAAAATTCTGAGACTCGTTTCGTTTGTCGTCGAGTGGGTGGACACTATATCCTTGTACAGGTTCTTTTCCTGGAACTTGTGTTTAAGCCTTATTCTCAGAGGGAAGACCGGACGCACCTCTATTTCTCCCTGGAATCTGTAATTGTACAAGTTGTAATCGAGAGTCCTCCATATGTCAAGGTAGCAGTAATTAAAGGTCACCTTCTCGGTTATTCTGTACCTTGTCTCCAAATATATTCCCTCTTCGCTCTTAGGCCTCGGGTCGTCAAGAATGAAAGTGAAAAGAGGGTCTATAAGTCTGTATGTCTTTTCAAGCTCTGTATCGTCGAATCTTGCCTGCTCGCTGAAAGGCCTTGCGTACAGATTGTCAAAATCCACGTCATAATGCCTCACGAGGGTCTTTAAGTAAAAATTGTCAAAGACAATGTTTGTCTTTACGATAAAGGCTGCTGACGCATCCTGCAGAGCCCCCTCTCCCTCAAAGGAGAGATTTTTAAAGGCGGTTCTGAAATCAATCCCCAGGACTCTTCGAAAATCCTCGCCACTCATCTGTCGCAGATATACTGGAACGGCTATGTTGCTCGCGTCGAATGGAATATCAAGAGTCAGAGTGTCCGGCTTGAAATCCCTGTCATATTTGGCATTGTAGCCGCTAACTCCGAACTCAGTTACAAACGGAAGTTTAAACAGCCCGCCCAATTCAAACCCCACCCTTCCTCCTGCCGTGACCTCTTCATATTTATTTTCAAAGTCCGTTATGTCTGTTCTTGACAGGAGAGGAGAATTGACGGTTGAATCAGGATTTAAAATTCCGTCCCTCTTCTCTTTGCTGGCAAAAGCTATGTAATTGAACCTCCATGCCTTTCCGCTCAGAGCGGCGCCTGTGAATTTCGTGTTGTATGACTCAGTAAGGTCTGTAAACAAGCCCTGGTTCGGGTCCAAGCGCCTCGACCTGTATTCATCTGTATTGTCCATCACAAGCCCCTGTCCCAGAGTCACACGGTAGTTGCCTATGATGAGATTGTCGATGAAAGGAAGATTCGTAACCGCTCCAAATCCCTTAAGCCTGTATTTCTCCACGCCTGAATATTTGGCGGCGAGAATGCCGCCTTTCAGATATTTTCCGAGCTGAACGTTTGCTTTATTGATTATGTCGCCGTTCATATCTCGAGTGACAAGGTCCTCATACTCTCTCTCCATTCTTGCCTTTATTGAGTCGACTGTCTCAGGCAGAACACCCGCCTTAAGAAGAGCTGAGCGGAGATTTGCGGAATCTGGATGTATTATTTCAAGGTCTTTTGACCTGGCCATGAGCTCATTTGCAAGAGAAGAGTAGGAAGAATAGTTGTATGTGTCATCATTCGTGAAACGCATCTTAGCTCTGTAGTAACCGGAAAAATCAAGAACTTTGTTATAATCAGAAAAACCGATGTAATTCCGTATTCTTGACCATGCAAAGTACGTGAGATTTTCAGACCTTCTCACGTCGTTCGGATACCTGAATTTTTTGTTTTTATTTCTTGCCTGGAGAATCGCCTCGGCATCCGTGAGGTTCACTCCGTCAAGGAGCATCAGGTCATTGGCATCTGCGGTGTTTATATTTATTTTTCTCATCAGAAGCTCTCCCCAGAGGTCAATAGCTCCTTCAGTCGGGGATTCTTCGCTTGCCAGGCGGTCCTGCATTCTTATCAGGTATATGGATGTGGAGTCTATCGATGTGTCCGGATAGACGGATATGGACTGCTTTATTATCCTGAATATTTCGGAATCGACTCCCTCCAGCCTGCTTAAGTCATAAATGCTTGAAATCTCGCCTCTCTTCTCCATGTGCTCCTTAATCCTCTCAATAACCTCCTCCGGAATCATCAGCGAGTCCAGAGCATCCAAAGAGGAATTATTGATGTCTATCTTGGATGCGGAAACTGCCGCACCGAAGAGAAGAATCAGTAAAATTAGGATTCTTTTCATTTTCAGCTCCTAAAAGAAATATGAGAGCTGGATATGGTGTCTTGACGGCATCTGCGCTATGCCCGTATAGCCGTAGTCGACTGTCAGCTTGTCGAATTTCGCCTTGAAACCGGCTCCATAGGACACAGGATATGACCTCACTCCGGTAGTTATTTCAAAAGTGTTTTTTAGAATGCCGTATATAATTCCGAACCCGAATGAAGTGGGCTCCTCAGAGACTTTTGAAATGTCGAAGGATGTAGTCAGATTGGTGTAAGGTTCAAAAGACAATCCTGCAGAGACCTTTCTCTCCACATAGTACCTGTAAGTATCCAAATACCCGTTGATGTAAGTGTTCGTGAGATTGAAAACCGATATGCCTATAAGCCACCTCTCATATATTTTTCCTATGAGGCCTGCATCAACCGTGTAGTACATATTGCTGAAATCTTCCTGACTTTCATTCTTCTGTGAGAGGTAGAGAAAATTGACTGTCGTTCCAAGAGAGATTACATCCTGAAGATTTCCTCCGTATGACAGCTGTACGGTGCGCTCAGTATGAAGGTTCGCATTCTCAGCTATAATTGAATCTTCGTTTGCATAATCGCCGAGAACAAAGAACTCGGAATACTTCAAACCCACCGCGCTTGAAGAAAACCTGTAGCCGAATCCTGCCGAAGCCGCATGAGTGAATGAGTAAAGATTCTCATAAGAGAGGAATGCGTCCATCCGTTTCACTCCCGTAATTGACGCCGGATTAGCCACAACATTGTCAAGTCCCATGATGAGAGATGTTGTCGCAAGGCACATTGTCCTCGGCTGAACGTTTCCCGGCATATAT
>JAQVDU010000102.1 GCA_028698175.1 bacterium
TAAGCATAAACGTTGAAAGAGCAGTTCCCTTCACAAACAGGGACAAAATCGACAAGATATATCTCTCCGGAGGGGGCTCGAATGCTCCCGGCATAATAGAATATTTCAAGGAGAGGTTCGACGTTGAAGTCGAGAAGATGAATCCTTTCAAGAACGTCAAGATAAAAGAGGGTCTCTTCGCTATAGATGAAATAGAAAAAATGTCTCCTCTGCTCGTACCGTCGATCGGTTTGAGCTTAAGATCGTAAAAGAGAGGTAAAAAATGATAGAAATAAATCTTCTGCCGGAAGAGGAACGCAAACGAAAGAAAGCGGAAGTGGGATTCTCCGGGCTTTCGATAAAATTCCCCACAAATTTCGCTTTCTTTGCGATAATAGGCGGTTCCGTGCTTCTTCTTGTTATTCTCTTCATCATACATTTTGTCCAGGTGGGTTCAATCAACCAACTGAACAAGAAGATAGGAGAGAAGCAGGCAGAGCTCAAAAAACTGAAAGAAGAAGTAGCCAAGGTTGACGCTATGAAGCAGAAAGAGGGAGAGATAAACGCTAAGATAGAGACAATCAAAAAGCTTGTTGTGGGAAAATTCACCTATGCCAAAGCTCTCGACATTTTTGTCTCCAATCTTCCCGATTATCTATGGATTGACGAGCTGACAATAAAAAACAAAAAAGTCGTCATAAAGGGAAAGACGTTTTCAAACCTTATGATAACCGACCTGATGACAAATCTTAAAAAACAGACAGAGTATTTCGACGCATTCATTCTCAAAGATATAGTCAATAAACCGGAGAGCGGTTATGACATAATATCCTTTGAGATAAATGCCTCGTTTAAACAGTAAAGGGGGCAGCATGGATAAAAAGAATTTGATGAAAATCATCATTGGAGCGGTAGTCCTTGTCGGAGTCCTCTTTCTATACTGGAAATTTGATTTCTCAAAGAACGCATCCCAGATATCCAAGCTTAAAGGAGAATTCGACAACGTGAACACTCAGGTGAATGAGGCGAGAAAGGTTGCGGCGAGGATGTCCGAATACATAGAAAGGATCAAGGTGCTTGAAGGACAGCTGAAAGTAGCAAACAGAATGCTTCCTGACTCACAGATGCTTGAAGACATTATAGACACGATAACCCTGTACGCAAACAAGAACAACGTTAAGATAATGAACATTCATCCGACAGGAATCGCGGTTACGTCTGAATACGGAAGCGTCAATCAGGAACTCACTCTTCAATGCTCATTTTCTTCACTGGGCACATTCCTCACTGACTTGGGAAACCAGAAGAGAATAGCAAAAATCAATGATATTTCCATAAAGCCGATTAAAACTCAGTCCGAGAATCTTCATACGATTCAGGCCGTTGTTGCAGTATCCACATACTACAAAGGACCCGGAGCGGCAATTGAAAAAAAGGAAGGTAAAGATGATAAAAAGAAAAAATGATGTAATCATTTTTGCGCTCATCCTGACTGCGCTTCTCTCGTTTCCTTCGTGTTCAAAGGGAAATCCCGTTAACGGAGCGATACAGAAGATAACTTCAATTTTTGTGGCAAAGCAGGACAAGCCCGTAGAGCCCGGGGTTTCAACCGGAGAAATGATTCTTTTATCTCAGGCTGAGGAAAAGAAAACCGAACCTGAAGTGAAAACCGAGAGTAATTCGGACACTTCCGCAAGCATCATTGATTCGATAATGGGCGATTCGACAAAGGGCCTTCCTTTTGCCATTGAAACATACTCGTACAAATCAAAATACGAAAGAGACCCCTTTGTATCGGTGCTTGACCTTCAAAGGGATAAACAGGCGCACATAGACATTGAGAGCGCATCCTATTATGGGCTTTTAAAGGGCAAGAACGGAAAAGTGGCTCTTCTGAAAGATGCCAGCGGAATGGGTTTTGTGTTCTTTGAGGGTGAAAAGATAAAGAACGGAGTTCTGCTCAAAGTGGAGCCCGATTCTGTCATCTTCAAGATAGATGAATACGGAGTCGTTCGCAATAAAGTGATAAGGCTCAACAAAACCTTAACAAAAAAGAGCAAAAAGTGAGGTTATAAATGTCAAGAAGAATTTTTCTTTTCATCGCAGTGGTGTTTGCGGTAGTCAACCTGTCCGCGCTGGGGCTTCTTAATGATATAGAAGTCAGCACCGTGACGGGCAAGACAGAGGTCAAGCTTTCATTGGACAAGGTAGCCAATTTTACGGACTTCTCAATCACCTCTCCGAATGTTATTGTCTTTGACCTTATCGCAATTGACAACGGACTCACCGGCGGTTACTACACATTGAAGAACGGGTCTGGAGTCAACTCAATAGAAATAATCAAGGATTTCGAAACAAACTTCCTAAGAGTGATGGTTGAAGTTGATGACAGGTATCAGTATTCAAAGGAGTACAGGGGAAATGACATAGTCATAACCGTCGATAAAGGAGTGAGGTCGGACATTCCTGTTTGGAAGGCATCTTCAAGCTCCCCCTCGTCAAAAGAAGAGACAGGGAGCATTACTGAGACAAAGAGCGAATATCTAATCACGCTTGACGTAGAAAATGCGGACGTTGTGACCCTTCTTAGAGGAATAGCCGAGTACGTGGGAGTGAACCTTGTTATGTCAAATCAGGTTACCGGAAAAGTGACTGTTCACGTGAAAGAGGTTCCATGGAAAGACCTGTTCGACATGGTGACTCGTCTTGCCGGTCTCACATACGACGAGTATCCCAACATGATTCGCGTCGGCACATTCACGGAATTCTCGAAGGAGCAGACTGCGATGCAGGACGCGCTTCCTCTTGATATAAAAGTCTATAAGCTTGAGTTCGCCAAACCGAGTCTTATCTCTGCAGCTCTCAGGCCGGTTCTTTCAAAGAGGGGCATAATCACTCTTGACGACAGAACAAACTCGATAGTGGTAAAGGACATACTTGACGTCCACAACAGAATACAGAAGATAATCGAGGATCTCGACAAAAAGAATATTCAGGTTGAGATAGTCGTAAAAGTGGTTGAAATATACAAAACAAACTCCAAGAGCCTCGGAATATCCTGGTCTCTTGAAAATGTCGGATACGGTCAGGTCATTGGAGGAATCAACCTCAACGAATCCTCTCCTTCAGGAGGAACTGTCAACATAGGAACGCTTAGGGATTTTGCTCAGATAAATGCGACGCTTGACGCTCTTGAAGCAGTCGGAAAATCAAAGACCGTCTCCAATCCGAGAATAACCGCAACGAACAATACTATTGCCGAGATACTCGGCGGTAGAGAATTCTTCGTTTCATCCGTCGGAGCAGACGGAGTGGTTACAAACGAAAAATTCACTGTGGGTACAATACTCAGCGTGATACCCCACGTCAATTCAACAAAGGACATAACTCTTGAAATAGAGGCAGAGCTGTCAACTGTGACAAATGAAGACCTTGGACCTACAATCAACATCACGCAGGCAAAGACCGTGCAGATGGTTGTTGACGGCGAGACTGTGGTGATGGGCGGATTTGTGCTGACTGAAGAGACAAGAGCCGAAAGCGGATTCCCTCTGCTTAGGGCAATACCTATAATCGGCCACCTCTTCAAAAACGACGCTTCGACAAGCACGGAAAAAGAGGTTCTCATATTCATTACGCCGCATATCATAAAAGACATAGAGTAGAAAGTTCATTGTACCTCGGGTGTGAAAAAAGGGGCTTCCAAGAAGCCCCTTTTTCTATTTCAGAGATTTTTTATTTAGGTTCAACCGACTATGCTTTCAACTATTTTTATCAGTTCAGCCACGTCGAAAGGTTTTTGCAGGTATGAAACATTATCTCTTTCAGCGAGTCTCTGAAGCTGGGGGTGATGAACGGACAGAGCTGTCACGATAAGATATTTCTTTAGCGGGAAGCTTTCAATAACAACTCCGGCATTCTCGCTTCCGATGAGAAAGTCGCATATGATAAGGTCGAATTCATTCAAATCAGAGCTTTGCGGAATTGACGATATTTCAGTGTATGCGGCTATCTCATATCTATCGGAAAGGATCATCTCTATAAGATCGCAGATCTCCTTATTATCCTCTATGATCAAAATTTTCTTTTTATTGTCCATTTTTTGATGATAATAGATTATCTTCTTATGTCAAGAGCGGAAAAACATCAGGTGGTTATTGACAGGGTGGCTGGAATGTAATAAAATTTCATAACAAAGGAGAAATAATGGATTCTGAGATAAAAGCGAGAGGAGTTAATTTTCTCTATGCGAAAGAATTTATCATCAGAAAATACGGAGAGGATTTCTTTGACAAGCTTAAAACTCAAATTTCCAAAGAGGCTTCGCTCGTATGGTCAGGACCAATTTTAAGTCTTTCAAGCTACCAGTTTGAGCACTTCAAGTCAATGGTATATGCTCTTTGCCGAGAGCTCAAATCCGACGAGGTTGATTCTACTGCTGAGATGTATGCATATATTGCTGACAGGAGTTTGAATAATCTTTATAAAATATTCTTTCGGCTTTCCAATCCCGCCTTTGTTCTGAAAAACTATCCGAAACTTTGGGACAGATTCTTCACAAGCGGAATTGTAACGGTGGAAATTACTGAAAACACAACCGCGAGAATCAAATTCGAACTTCCGGAGATTTTCCTTGACTGGCTTCCCGGCGCCTGCTACGGCTTCTCCAAAAAAGCAGTTGAAATGGCAGGGGGCAAGAATTTGAAGATGAATGAAGTGTCAAAAAAAATGCTTGATGACGGCGAATACGAAATAATCTACAATCTGGAATGGGTTTAAGAAATATCTGTAGAGACAAGGCATGCCTTGTCTCTAAGGGAATTAATAAATATGGCATCGGAAAAATTTCATGGTAAATATCGAATTGCATCAACAAGAATGAAGGAATGGGATTATAGACAGAACGGATGTTATTTTGTAACAATATGCACAAAAAACAGGGACGAGTATTTTGGAGAAATAAAGTCTGGAGAAATGCAGTCGAATGAACATGGAAAAATTGCCCGAAAACTTTGGTTGGAAATACCCAATCATTTTGGTAATGCAAGAATCGACGAATATGTCATAATGCCGAATCATTTGCATGGAATCATAATATTGGATGACAAAAGGGAGGACGATAAAATAAATGTAGAGACGTTGCAATGCAACGTCTCAGTAAATGCAGTAGAAAATGAATTTCATTCAAAAATATCGCCAAGACCAAAATCACTGTCAACGATTATTCGTTCATACAAATCAATCTGTACGAGAATGATAAATGAATTGGAGACGTTGCAATGCAACGTCTCTACAAAATTTGGATGGCAATCCGGTTTCTATGATCATGTAATCAGAAATGATGCATCATTAGACAAAATTAGGGAATACATATTGAATAATCCTGCGCAATGGGCAGATGATGAATATAATCTCGCTAAACGCAAACAGAAAAAGGAGTAATTATGAAGAAAATATTCAATCATAACCAGCACACCAGCCTACTAAAATCGTCATTGCGAGCGAAGCGTGGCAATCTCTTTACTTCTATTCGTTCTTTGTATTTAGCTCAGAGCACAAGGTGCACGGCTCACGGCGTCTTCTTCCCCCAACTATCAACCATTAACCATAAACTATCAACTCTTATACCAGCTCACCAGCCTACTAAAATCGTCATTGCGAGCGAAGCGCGGCAATCTCTATGCTTCTATTCGATTTTATCCGTTTTAAGATGTGTTGACACAATCCAAATGATAGTTATAATATGTTAAAATGAAAATAAGAAGCATCATAAAGTTGATTGAAAAAGACGGATGGTATTTAGTTGCGACAAAAGGAAGTCACAGACAATATAAACATCCAATAAAAGTGGGCAGAGTAACAATTGCCGGTCATCCAAATGACGACATTGCTCCCGGCACTCTAAATAGTGTTTTAAAGCAAGCGAAATTAAAGGAGGATAAATAGAATGCACCGATTTTTAATAGTTATAGAAAAAGCAAATGGGAATTATTCCGCATATTCTCCAGATCTGCCGGGATGCATAGCTACCGGCACAACAAGAAAAAAAGCAGAGAAGAATATGCATGAGGCGATTGAAATGCATTTGCAGGGCATAAGAGAAGATGGTCTGTCAATTCCGCAGTCAACCGCCATAGCCGAATATGTTGCAGTAAAATAGAGTATTTACGGCTCATTTCTAAATTGTGAATGACCTATAAATAAAA
>JAQVDU010000103.1 GCA_028698175.1 bacterium
TTTTACTACAATGCCTTCATTGATGATGATTCATTATTCGGCAGTGTAAATGAGATGGGAGACATTGAAGATACTCTTTACCAATTCTCTCTCTTAGAGGGAAGGTACTTCTGGAAAGTGATGGCCTATGACAGCTTTGACAACATGGGCGCATGGTCTCAGGCATGGAGCTTCAGGTATGACACGACAGGCCCCTCTGCTCCAGTTCTTTCAAATCCTCCGGACGACAGCTATATATCGGGAAACTCCCTCGCATGGCATCCGGCAACGGACAATCTGACGGGCATCTCACGCTACACGGTCGAGATTGACAATGACTCTCTCTTCGGCAGTATCAATGTCAGTGAAGATTCAGAAGAGACTCTTTACGCATTTTCTCTGTTGGAGGGAGTTTACTACTGGAGGGTGATGGCGTATGACAGCTCGGAGAATCCGGGAGCATGGTCATCTGTGTGGAGCTTTGAGTATGACGGGTCAATGCCGATTGTGCCTTTGCCGCTCTCTCCCGTCAATGACAGCGCTCTTACCGACACTCTCGTGAACTTCTGGGTAATGTCATCCTATAAGAGTTCAAATGAAGCAAAATCAGGTGATGACAATGTAAAATACTCGCCTGTGCATTACATAATCAATGTTGATACAGTGAGAGATTTGTCCTCTCCGATATTCATCGACACTTTCGACACCGAGTACGGTTCAGGAATTTTCAAAGACGAGAGAAGATACTACTGGAGCGCAAGGGCGTATGACGAAGCAGGAAATCAGGGATTCGAATCGCCTGCCGACTCATTCAGGATTGATTATACATACCCTTCAACCCCTGTTTTGCTTTCGCCTTCAGACAGCGCAATAACGAGCGCCTCTCTATTCATCTGGAATAGTTCAACTGACAATTACTCCGGAGTGCAGTACTACGAACTTGTATATGATGACGATTCTCTCTTTGCCTCTCCTGAGACATTAACCACTGCAGATACGACGCAAAATCCAGTTTTAACTGACGGCAGGTATTACTGGAGGGTGAGGGCAGTTGACAATTTTGACAATACGGGTGAGTGGGCTTCAAAACAAATGTTTGATTATGACAACACGCCGCCCTCTTCTCCGTCCCTTGCCTCTCCGCTTGACAAAACGACAAGCTCTTCAAGCACATTTGTATGGCATGCCGCGTCTGACAATTTCACGGGAGTCAGGGAGTACACACTCTGGTATGACGATGACTCCCTCTTCGGTTCTGCCAATACGGTTTCTACTGCGGACACTTTCCACACGGCGACGCTTTCTGACCTTGTCTATTACTGGCGCGTAAGCTCTTCCGACAATGCCTACAACGTGAGTTCATGGTCTGACGTCTGGTCATTCGACTACTCTCCTGCCGGAATATCTGAGAAGTTCATTATAGATACAAAGGATAAGGAAGAGACGTCCATCAGAGTAAATCTGAACGGCGTACGGTTCACTACAATATCTTCAGAGAGTGAGTTTTTTGTTTACGACATAACAGGCAAAATCGTTTATTCAGCCGCGAAAAACAAAACCGGAAGACACTTTTATTCAACAGATAATTTGTCTTCGGGAATATATTTTGTAAAATTGAAGGATGAAGAGAAGGAGATAAAAAGAAAGATAGTTATATTGCGTTAAATGAAAGCATATCGGCGCATCAAAATCAGGGCGCATTTGATTTGTGAGATAGGAGTGTATTGAATATTTATTAAAACAATATACAATCTTATTATACAAATGGAGGCAGGATGAAAAGGTGGCTTGTTTTTGGTTTGATTGTTCTGGCAACTCTGAATATCCATGCAGTGATGGACCAGGAGCTTGCAAACGGAAACAACATCGGCGGGTATATTTCCAATTTCGGCGTGATGTTTCAAGACGGCTGGACAGGAAACAGCGGACTCTACTGGCCGAAAACATATCCGGAACAGACATACATCTTCGGCTCCGGAATGTGGTTCGGAGGACTTCTTGACACTGCATATTCTGTGTCGGGAGTTGACACGACATGGTTCACTGACACCCTTCTGACTTGCGGATTTGAACCGATGACGGAATTTGTATCCGGAGACTCGAGCGACAATCCCTCTCCATACACAATGGAAGAATTTCATGTGTACAAATCGAATGACTATGACTGGCCCTTTGACACAATCCTCTCCGACTTTGACACCTATTGTATTTTCAATGACTTAGACCATTTAAGCCATTTCAGTTGGGAGGACAAGCCTTTGAAAATTGTAGTTGAGCAGTTCACGTACCAGTTCAATGCGACTCCTGTGAAGGACGTGATATTTTTAAGGTACAGAGTTATTAACAGAAATGCATTGAACATCAGAAATGGATACCTTGCATTTAATGTTGACATTGACATCGGGAATGAAGCGGATGCTGCGGCGAATGACCTTTTGGGATTTATAGCAGACGAGGAGATTGCCTATCAGTTTCAGCTTGAGAGCGAGCCGGGCTGGGTGACTGACCCGGGAGTCGTGGGCTGGACATACGTTCAGGGACCTGTAGCAACCGACACTGTCGACGTCTATCATGACGGATCAGAGATTATAATGCCGGGGGACACGATAGGGATGACATCTTTTAGGTTTTTTACTATAGCAACAGACCCTTCAACGAAAGAGAAGCGATATGTTACAGTGGCCGGCTATAATCATGTTACTTACAATCCTGCAGACCCTGAGGCGTCTTACGAGCCGTTTCCTTCATGGGGTACGGGAGTTGCCGGCTATCCGGGGGAGACAATGGATTCGTCTCTTGCCGCAGACAAGCGTTTTATTATTTCATCCGGTCCCTTTGACCTTGCATCATACGATACTGTAGACGTTGTTCTTGCTGTTGCAGTCAACATAACTCCTGACAGCATGGTTAACTCTTTGAGAGCTGCAAAGGAGTGGTGGAAGAGGAGAGCAACTCAGAGCGTAAACCTTGTAAACCCTGCAGACAATGAGACAATTTCAAATCCGACAAGCTTCACATGGAACGCTTCTATCCCACTTCCTCAGTACACGCTGAGCATGGTCAACAGGGAGAGCGGAGAGATAAAAACATTCAGCGGAACTAACACACTCTCCCACCTTCTTGACCCTGCGGTCCTTGAAGACGGCATATACTCGTGGAGGGTCTCAAACTTTGACTCCCTCTCTGTAATAGCTTCAAATGAGAAGAGGCACTTTCTTGTTAATAATCCTGCCGTAAACGGCAGACCCTGCATCTATGAATATTTCGGAGAGATTCAAAATGTGACTGCTCTTTTAAGATGGAAGGTTGTTGACCCGGAGGGAGAGCTTGAAAAGCAAAGAATTGAAATCAGAAATTTCTACGGTGATATGGTTTATTCATACGACGTTCCGCTTGAGTATTCTTCACTGAGCATAAACGCGAGCAGATTTTTAACAAGCGGCACTCACACAGCGCGGATTATTGTGGCGGATGTGGTTGGAGAAGCTGACACTGCTGAGGCGATACTTTGCTTTGAGAATCAGCTTTACCAGGATTCACTGACAAAGGTCACAGGCGACGGGGACGCGCTTGAGATTGATTATCTCATCTATGACGCAAGAATATGCGAAGGAAAGACCTACTACGTGAGTTTCGGATATCCGTACTTCAATGACTCACTTGACCTTCCGGTATGTCCATTCATTGTCTCAGATTCAGCGACAGGAGAGAGTGTCCTTGCGGACTCTGCACTGCTTGACAATGAAACCTACTACGCCGGTTATTATTCAAAGATTTTTAACGGAGTGGGGCTTTGTCTCAATTTCACTAAGGGAACGATGAGCGCAGATTCTATCAAAATCTTAAATGACGTCAATGACAATTATCCTGATTCGGTTTTACTCCTTGAGAGAAGCTACAACGACTTATTCGGAGGAAGGGACATCAGGATAAACTGGCATGAGAAGAATGATTCCCTGTATGCCGACTTTATCCCGGAGGGGTCGCAGGAGCCGCTTCCCTATATGCCTTACTATGGCGCAGGATACTTTTACGGAAGTTACTCTGACCCCACTGATTATATTTTCACCAGCACGACTTCAAGAGTGCTGGTCAGTTTTGCCGGGTTGAAAATATATTTCAACTATACGACGAGAGCCAATGCAATGGACATAAACTGGGCTCCTGAGGAGGGAGAGGTCTGGATGGCATACGCTTCAGGGCTGAAGCTTCCCATAAAGGGAGACGTTTACAAATTCACGCCGATAGTCCAGAAGACAATGGCAAAGAAGAGCTCTCTAAGCGAACTTGCATTCAGCTGTTCGCTGAATGACAAAAAACTATGCCTGCTTCTTGCAGGAAGCAGTGACACTCTGGAGATTGCGATGTATGACGTTCAGGGAAGGGAGGTCAAGAAGATATTCAAAGGCATAATTGACGGAAGGCGCGAATTCACAGTTAATCTGAACCTCAAAAACGGAATCTATTTTATCAAAGAGAAGAAAGGGAAGTTTCCAACGCAGAAGATGGTTATGATAAAATAGCAAGCCGGTGAAAATCAGTCACGGATTTCGATTTAAGAAATCAAGATGATTTGAGAGATGGTTCACAGCAGAAAAAAGTGAGTCAGTTTTCAACATGACGAAGATGGTGGATTTGTGAGTTGGTGAAAGAGAAAAAAATGAAAAAAGAAAACAATATTAAAGCCCGCGGCAATAAAAAAGGCAGAGGGAGAGAGTCCCTGGGAAGTTTTGTTCCCAAAAAAATATTTTCAAGCGAGAAACATAAAGCTGAGCGATTTAATGCAATCGTCTTCTGCGCCGACATTTCAGGATTTACAAATATGTCGGAAAGACTCTCGGCTCTCGGCAAAGAGGGGTCGGAGGAGATAACCAAAGTAATAAACCTCTTCTTCAAGCCGTTGGTGGAGATAATACTTTCCCGCAGGGGAGACATCTTCTTCTTCGGAGGCGATGCCATAACAGCTCTTTTCAGGGATAGCGACGGATTGTCAGCTCTATTTGCGGCAGAAGAGGCGGTTGATTACGTAAAAAACCATTCGATTGTCAGTACTTCACAGGGTGATTTCAAAATATCCATACACATAGCCCTCAACAGGGGAAAAATCTTTTTCTATGATTCCGGGAGGAACTATTTTTTGGGAGGAGATGTCTGCTATAAGGTAATTGACCTCCTTGATGAGGCAGAGGGCGGGGAGATAGTTCTCGGCAAAGACCTTAAAGAAGAAGTGAAAGAGGCAAAATGCGTTAAGATACACGAAAAAGCATACAAACTGAAACTGCTTGATTTAAAAAGAATTCCCCGCAAGTCAAAATTTATTTGTACTGAGACAGATAAGAGGATAAGTTCATACATTCCCGAATGGCTCAGAAAACAAGCAGATGCAAAGCAGGAGTTCGACCAGAAGGACGGGGAGCACAGAAAAGCGTCGATTCTCTTCGCTCACGTGCGGGAGATTCCATTTGACACAGAGAATAAAGAGTCAACTGAAATATCGAAACATCTCACCAAGGCTCTTTTGAAAAACAGTGAAAAGTACAGAGGATGGATAAATAAGATTGATTTTTACAAGGACGGCCTCAGGGCTTTAGTGGTCTTCGGCTACCCTGAGAAACTGGCGAATGATGACGAGCATGCGGTCCTCTTCGCTGAGGAGCTTTTAAGCGATTTAAAGAATACGAAAGCATCCGTAAGCATAGGGGTAAACTCCGGATCGATTTTCAAGACCCCGGTGGGAAGCAAGGATAGGATGGAGATAACAGTAATGGGAGACACTGTAAACACTGCCGCCAGGATAGCGGCAAAGGCAGAGCCCGGGACAGTCTGCGCAGGCGCGGCTGTTTACGAAAATACAAAGAAGAGATTGAAATTCAAAGAGCTGGAATCGAAAAAGATGAAGGGCAAATCAAAGCCGGTGAGAATCTTTCAGTATGAGTCCGGAAAAAAGACAAATGAGGAAGAAGGAGTGAGCGAATGGCTTTCAGAGAGCAGAGAAATGGTGGGAAACAGGGACGTGATGAGCTCTCTGATAAAG
>JAQVDU010000104.1 GCA_028698175.1 bacterium
TATACAATAAGCAATAAATAATCAACCATAATCTCAAGTCGCTAGTCCATTATCCAGAAGAGATAAGACTGAATAGAAGTAAAGAGATTGCTTCTTCGAAGACTCATCGCAATGACAGACCGATTGAAAGATTTTTCACAGCAGAGATAAGTGATGTGTAATTCAGATGATGCGATAAATAAATCATTTTATATTCTTATTCTTTACTTATCAATTCATAAAACTTATAGATTGTATCTCCAGGAACAACTGTACTGACCATTTCTCTATAAACATAAGTATTCAAAGATTTTGATAAATAAATTATTTCGTATGGAACTTCTCCTTTATTCCCTCTTTCAATGACTATTAGATCATTAAAATCACCGGATTGAAGACTTAATGAAGCATTAATAGATGTGATTGCATATTTCCTCTCATAATAATTATCCCATGTTGTTCCGACTTCAACAGGAGTTTTCAAAGAGATGTCGTCCTCACAATCATAAATAGTGTCATAACTTGTCAATATAATCCCGTTTTTTTCATCTATTATCTGATAAATATCATTTTCGCCCCCGCCCCAACCGTCACTCTTTTCGATTTCTGTCAATCTAAAACTATCTTTTTCAACCGTATTCCCCATTTTTAAAGTGATTGTGTCAGTTGAAATCAAACATTCATCAAGAGTATCCCGAAAGTAAAACTTATAATCATATTTAAGAATTGTTCCTTCAGGTTGTTCAGTGTACCACTCAGAGATGTCATTAGGATCACTTCTCCAAAACAAAAGGGAACAATCTGATAATGAAACAATTAAAGCAATAAGTATCAGAATCGGGATAAAATTTTTCTTAACCATCATTCCTCCTTTTAATCAGAGTCTCCTTCCGTTCGCCTATGATTTAAAATATTTTATCACTCCGTGATATAAGAGTCAAGAGATCTTAAAAGCAGGTATTAGGTGCTGGGTACTGGGTAAAGGGTAAAAGGGTCGGTTGGTGGGCTGGAAAAAGAGTGTAAAGGTGAAAGAGTATAAAAAGTTAAATGCAGGGAGAATCAAAATCAATAAAATGCTTGTTTTGTCTTCACTCATGTAACTAATCTTTGACCTTTTTGCTTTTTAACCTTTAACCCTTTTCACATTTTTACTTCTGCATCATAGAGTTTGCTTCTTCGAAGACTCATCGCAATGACAGACCGATTGATAGATCCTTCACAGTAGTCATAAGTATAGAGGGGTTCAGGATGATGATAAATTATGGATGGGGAGTTATTGCGATAACTGTTATTTGATTTTTATCACGACCGTAGAAGAAAAATATTCTGTATGCGCTTGGTGTCTTGTTCTGCGCATAACATTCAAACACTTTTTCACCGTCTGGTCCTTTTATAGTTTTATACATGTGCGTGTGCAGTCCCGGATGTCTCGGGTCTTCAGAGAGGAGCTTTAGAGATTTTATAACCGCCTTCCACACCTTTTCTTTGCTTGCTTCCCTCTTTATATCCTTTAAATTGCTTATTGCTTCTGATGTAAATACAAGTTCAAAATTCATAATTCATTAAAGAATTTTTCTATATCTACTGCTTTTTTGATTTTTCCGCTTTTAGCGTCTTTAAGCCCTCTTTTCACTTTGGAATATACTTCGGGATTCTCATAAACCCACATTTCGTCAAGAGGAATGGAGACAGTCGGCTTTAGAAGCACCTCCCCTTTTCTGTTCATCTTAATCTGAACAGAATCTGTTTTGCCGAGCTTTTTCCAATACTTTAAAACCTTCTGCGGAAGGGTGATTCTGTTTCTCCCGTCCGGTCTCTTGCTTTCTATTTCTATGAATTCGTTTAAATTTGATTCCGATTCATTTGTTTCTTTCATACTTTCTCCTTTTTATTAAAATATACCCATTTTCCCATTTGTGTCAATACCCATTGTGACGCTGGTGGACTGGTACGAACAGGAAGGTGCTAGGTACTAGGTACGAGGTACTGGGTACTGGGTACTAGGTACTAGGTACGAGGTACTGGGTACTAGGTACGAGGTACTGGGTACTAGGTACGAGGTACTGGGTACTAGGTACGAGGTACTGGGTACGAGGTACTAGGTATGAGGTACTGGGTACTGGGTACTAGGTACTAGGTACGAGGTACGAGGTACTGGGTACTAGGTACTAGGTACGAGGTGCTGGGTAAAGGTGAAAGAGTATAAAAAGTTAAATGCAGGAGAGCATCAAAATCAATAAAATGCTTGTTTTGTCTTCACTCATGTAACTACTCTTTGACCTTTTTACTTTTTACTTTTTACTTTTTTACTTTTTTACTTTTAAACCTTTTCACGTTTTTTACTTCTGCATCATAGAGATTGCTGAACTTCGTTCAGTTTCGAGTTACGGGTAAGATAATTCAAAAAGAAATGAAGACGCCTCGCAATGACCGATTTTTTTAGGGACGGTGGTTGCGAAAAGCCGGGTTTCGTTACTTCTATGGGTATTGTTTTTTTTAATGGAATTGGTAAAATATCCGAATGAGGCAAAGAAGGGAGAAATGACATAAATGGAGGCGAGATGGCCAACGTCAAAGGGATTTCATTCAAAACCACAAAAGAACTGAAAGAGGATTTTTACGCAACTCTTATTCCTTTTGTGCTAGAGATTATAGAGAGAAAAGAGAAGGTCAAAGAGGAGGATGTCAGAGAGCTTCTCGAAAAGAAGTACAGGATAGAGGTTTCTTCAGAGGTTCTTGATTCTGTTTTCAAGCTCATGACAAAAAGGAAGCTGATTGAAAGAGACAACAAGCATATTGAGTCGACGCACAGGGGAAGGAGCGAACATTCAAAGCTCAGAGAGAAAATGAAGATTAATGAATTTGACGCGGAAGAGTATGAAAGAAAGATAGAGAAGATGAAGAATGACGAAATACGGATGCTTGTCAGACACGCAAGGGCGGTCAGCAGTGTGATCGTCTATGCGGTGACTTTTACGGCAGTGGTGATAATGTTTGTAAAATTCCCCGATACGTATCAGAAGGTCATTTCATTTGCCATAGCCACAGCAGTGGGTCTTGGAGCCGCCAAGATTGACTTCGGCGACATATTCAAGCCGAGAATCGTGAGAAAGGTAAATGAGCGATACAGGGATTACTTCAGAAAGATAGATAAAATCAATTCCTAGATTATAGATGTTGTATATTTTTTTCTTTTATGTAAAATAGTTTACAGCGAATAAAATTTTCATAAACAAAAGTTCATTAAAAGGAGACTCAATGAAAAGTAGAAAACTTCCGCCTGCGATTATCACTCTCTCTGTGATTCTGTTTTTATCTTCTGGAGTTTACGCTTTCGAGCTTATTCCGAGCAACAACGGAGTGGACTCGCTCAACGCAAACTTCATAAGCGTCTGCACACACGGTCAGACGAACGGAGTGTGCGTCGATGATACTCTTTTATACAGCGCAAGCGGATTTTCCATGCTCGTCTTCAATGTCAAAGATGCGAATCAGCCGATTCTCATCGGCGAGTTCTTCTCAAAATCAAGCGTCAGATCGGTCTCTGTGAACGGAGATTATGCATACCTTTCGCTGGGGTCGTCCGGACTGGCGGTAGTTGACATATCAAACCCCGAAACCCCTGTTCTCAGCGAGTATCTCTCTGTTGCGGGAAGCGTGAGAGAGTGCGTTGCTGATGATTCATTCGCATACGTCGCCTCAGATTATGCGGGGCTTCGGATAATAAGCATAGCAGATTCTTCATCAAGAGCGGAAGTGGGAAGCTACAACACATCAGGGAATGCATGGGAGGTTTTCGTCAAGGATACTCTCGCCTATGTCGCCGACAATGCGACGGGACTCACCGTATTGAATATAAAAGACAAAACCTCTCCAGACTCGGTCGCGAATTACAACACTTCCGGGAGCGCCGTCGGAGTTTTCGTCAAGGACACAATTTGTGTTGTTTCGGATTACGCTTCCGGAGTAGTGATACTTAACGTTAAAAATCCGCTCTCACCATCCCTTATAGCGACATTCAACACTTCAGGCAATGCTTTCAAATCTGCCGCAGATGATTCATTCGTCTACGTTGCAGACGGAGTTTACGGAGTGAGAGTTCTTGACATATCTGCTTTACCGGCTGTCAGTGAAATGGGATACTACAATACGAACGGTTACACCACACACCTTGCGCTGGAAGGCAAAACAGTCTATGCGGCTGATTATTACGACGGAATAAGAGTAATAGACGCAAGCGATCCTTCCTCCTGCGCCGAAACTGGATATTACCTCACGCCTTCGGAGCCGTACGGCGTATTTGTCGACTCAGCTACCGCCTATGTCGCAGATTATTCGGGAATGATGGAGATAGTTGACGTAACAGATCCTTTTAATCCAAACACTCTTTCAACGATAAAGGTGTGCACGGCAGGATACAACATTACTGCAAGAGACAACTTTGCGTTCAGCGCCGGTTATGACAACAGCATATGCGCAGTGGACGTTACGGATAAATCAAATCCTCTGATAGCCGATTCAATATACCTTGACGGTGATGCAAGGGACTTGGTGATTAAAGATTCTCTGCTCTTTGTTGCCGAGAACTTCGGCGGACTATACATTGTTGACATTTCTGATCCGTACAACATGGTTTCACTGGGAAGCTATGACAATGGAAGAGGTTACGGAATAGACGTTCAGGATACCATTGCATTCATAGCCGGAGGAAGCGGAGGATTGGATTTTTTAAACGTAAAGAACCCCTCATCGCCCTCATATATAGGTTATGCGGAATCATACTGGAATGCGCAGGACGTGAAAGTTTCAGGAGATTATGCTTTCGTTGCGGCAGGCGACTCTGGCCTTGTTGTTTATGATATTTCCAATATCCTCTCTCCTTCAGAAGTTTCAAAACTTCAAGACATTTCATTCGCCTATTCCATTTCCATAAAGGATTCAATAGCGTATATTTCGGACTTCAACAACGGTTTTTTTGCGGTGAACATTTCAAATCCTCTAACCCCGACTGTGAGCGCATACTATTTCAGGTACGGCAGAAATTTTGGCATAGATGCCGACGCTGAAGGCAATGTATTCGTTGCGGCAGAGTATGCAGGGCTCCTTGCATATAAAAAGGAAGGGGAAGTTTCGTCGGTTGATGACACCAGGGAATGGAATGACCCGCTTGCCCCTGTTGTTTACGCCTCATCTGAAGGAATTATCATTGAAGGTGATGACATTGAAAGCGTGAAAATAATCGATGCTTCCGGAAGAATTGTTTATTCCGGTAAAAAGAAATCAGTTAATGTAGGCAAATCCGGAGTATTCTTCTACTCAGTAACTGCAGGAGAAAAGGAGTACAGGGGAAAAGTATTGAGCTGGTGAAAACAGTGCGCTGGTAGCTGGTACGAACAGGAAGATACTAGGTACTAGGTACTAGGTACTAGGTACTAGGTACTAGGTACGAGGTACTAGGTACGAGGTACTAGGTACGAGGTACTGGGTACTAGGTACTGGGTACTAGGTACTAGGTACGAGGTGCTGGGTAAAGGTGAAAGAGTATAAAAAGTTAAATACAGGAGAGAATCAAAATCAATAAAATGCTTGTTTTGTCTTCACTCATGTAACTACTCTTTGACCTTTTAACTTTTAACTTTTTACTTTTTACTTTTTAACTTTTATACTTTTATACTTTTTAACCTTTTCACATTTTCACTTCTGCTTCAAAGAGATTGCAGAACTTCGTTCAGTTTCGAGTTACGGATTACGGGTTACGAGTTACGAGTAAGAAAATTCAAGAAGAAATAAAGACGCCCCACAATGACAGATAAAAGAGTAAGATGGTGGGCTGGGAAAGCGCTGAGTAATCAGAATGTCCACTCGACTTCCCTGTTGTCGAGAGTGCCGGAGACCTTGTGAAGCTCCTGCAAAAAATCAAACTCACTTCCAGTGCTGTGTACGTCAGTAAGATACCCCTCGGTTCCT
>JAQVDU010000105.1 GCA_028698175.1 bacterium
GCTTATTTCAAATGAGAGCATGGAATATCCGAATCCGGCAAATGCATATTCGCCCTTGGCGGTTGCGCAACCGCAGGAGCCGAACATTGGCCTGCCTAAAAGCCGGCAGTTCAAGGAGTCGCCGTTAGCTGTTATCTGGTTCTCACCAAATGAAGGAAGGGTTATTGAAGGATCATAGCAGCTTGCATATTCCTCCCAATAACTCTCAGCCGGAAGCATCAGTGCGCAAAATATCACGGTAATGGAAATTAAAAACACCTTTTTCATTTCACGCTCCTCCTTTGATAATCAATAAATTATACCACCATCCCATATAAGGTCAAGAGCATTTTCCTCTTCTCACCAGCATACTAGCCCGGCTCACTCTTTCACCTTTCACCTTTACACTCTTTTACCAGCCTACTCTTTTATCTGTCATTGCGATGAGTCTTCGTTTCTTTTTGAATTTTCTTACTCGCAACCCATAACTAGAAACTGAACGAAGTTCTGCAATCTCTATGATGCAGAAGTAAAAATGTGAAAAGGGTTAAAAGTATAAAAAGTATAAAAGTATAAAAGTAAAAAGTAAAAGGTCAAAGAGTAGTACATGAGTGAAAACAAAACAAGCATTTTATTGATTTTGATTCTCTCCTGCATTTAACTTTTTATACTCTTTCACCTTTACACTCTTTTACCAGCCTACTCTTTTACACTTTAACTTTTACCTAGTACCTCGTACCTAGCTCTTAGCACCTTTTCTTACAAAAGCGATTACCTTGACACTCTCATTTAAAAGAATATACTTATTTTATCAATCAGGAGGAAAATTGAAAAAATTTTTGCTTTTTATTTCAACAGTATCAATATCTTTTGCTCTCTTTGCCGGACCCGGCGGGTTCATAGATTTCGTCACAACAAAACCGGCGAACACAACCTCTTACATCGGCACCTTCGGAGTCGCTTTCTTTTACGACATACCGAAGATTGCCGACGTCAAAGGGCTGACTCTCCGCCCTTCAGCGTCGCTTGGAATGGGCGGTGGCACTGTTGAAGAGAGAATTGCACTCATTCAGAGGGAATCGGGAATATTCTATTCTGTTTTGATGCCGGATATTTCCCTTCTCTATTATCTCTATGAACTTAAAGAACCTTACAGCAAGGGCTTTCTTTTCTATGTGGGAGCAGGAGCCCAGATGACATTCAAGTTTGAGCAGTTCAGCAATGATGACTGGTTCGACGACAAATTCTCCAATTCATTCCCATTCCCCGCTCTACGCATAGGCATGGACTATAAAAAGAACCTGCTCTTCGAAATCAGCATATCTTCGCCCTCTATGCTCTCTTTCGGCGTGAGGTTTTAACCGCCTGTCGCGTCAGTCGGTAATCGCGTTGAAGGAATCCATCGGCAGTTCGACAGTGAACTTGCCGAGCCAGTTTCCTGTAAGTTTTCCCTCATTGAATGTAAAATAGAGAGAACTTCTCGTTGCATTGAAGAGATTAAAACTCGCAAGAGTCGGCTCAATTTCAGAGATTGTAGTCAGCTCGTCCCAAACGCCTCTCTTCTTCATCTGCCTGATAATGTCCCTCTCGCAATAATCAGCTAACTCCTGAACATAATCTTCAATCATAAGGTCTGAGACGTCAGCGATTCTTTTCTTTACAATGTCATAGTTTAGAGTGATGTAGCTATGGCGCGGATGCATTCCTCCTGAGTATTCCATTGTCTCAAAGAGTATGGAGACAGCGTCAGTGTCGGCATAGAAGACCTGATATGACATCTCAGCCGCTCCCATTCCGTCGGGCTCGATTCTTTCGTAGCTTGTCGTGAAAAATTCCTCCCAGTCATTGTAGAATGAATCGACTATTGCTTTAATCGCCTTGTTTGCGTTAGCCATCTTATCGCCTTCAAACTTCGGATAATTGGCTGTTATCTCCCAGTCGGTATCCTTCGTCGTCTTTACTTTCGGTTCGTAATTGACCTTTCCCTCATAGGCGACAAGCATCACGGCTATAATAGCAATAACAAAAAAAGTTCTTTTTTTCATCTCTCCTCCTGTATTTTTCAGATGATTATATCCCTGCTATTAAAATAAGTCAATCCGCGTCTTCTCTTCTGAACTAGTACCTCGTACCTAGTACCTCGTACCTAGCACCTCGTACCCAGTACCTAGTACCTCGTACCTAGTACCTAGTACCTCGTACCTAGTACCTCGCACCTCGTACCTCGTACCTAGCACCTCGTACCTAGTACCTCGTACCTTTCATTCGATTTCCCATCACTTTGATGAAACCAATGTACCCCCCCGCCGCTCCCTGTCTTATGCCCCTTGAATTTTTGATTATTGCATATATAATAAATTTATGAAAATCAATTCTTTAACCACTAATAACTCTGAATTAATTGTTAAAATCAAAACTCTCTTAAAGAGAGAAGGGGCAAAACGTATAAGTATTTTTGGCTCTTATGCAAGAAATCAAAATAAGAAGAATAGCGATATTGACATCATGGTTAAGTTTCAAAGAGAGATGGGATATCTTGAATTCATCGGAATTGAGAATAAACTTACCGAAAAGTTGGGAAGAAAAGTCGATTTAATCACCGAAGAAGCTGTTAGTCCTTACATTATTGAAAACATAAAGAAAGACGAGATAGTGATTTATGAATCAGCATAAGAATGGCAATGCTTATCTACAGCACATTATTGATTCCATTGGTCAAATTGAAGAATATACAAAATCCATAAAGACCGAAGAAGATTTCTTTCGCAATAAATTAGTGCAGGATGCCGTTATAAGACATCTTGAAATAATCGGAGAAGCCGCAGGAAAAATCAGTGACAGCATAAAAAAAGCTCACAAAAGCATCAAATGGAAAGAGATAATGGGAATGAGGAATAAGTTGATACATGAATATTTTGGAGTCAATATAAAATATATTTGGTTTACATTAAAGAACGATCTTCCTGAATTGAAAGCTCAAATAAAATCTATAATAGATAATAATTCTCCCAAATAGCTGAACACATTCTGTTTACTGCATTTCTAAATAAATTCACATTTTTCATCCCCCCCCGCCGCTCCCTGTCTTTTTACTCTCACGTATTTGCATCTGCCTTTGAACTAGTACCTCGTACCTAGTACCTCGTACCTTTCATTCTATTTCCCATCACTTCGATGAAACCAATGTACCCCCCCGCCGCTCCCTGTCTTTTTACTCTCACGTATTTGCATCTGCCTTTGAACTAGTACCTCGCACCTCGTACCCAGTACCTAATACCTAGTACCTAGCACCTCGTACCTAATACCTTTTCCTGTCTTTTCTTCGGATATTGGACTAGGGACTTGGGACTAGCGATCGGGATGTTTTCCGTATCCCGTATCCCGTATCCCGTTTCACGCATCCCGCTTTTTCGCCGGATTTCCGACCACAGTCGTCCCCGCCTCAACGTCCTTCACCACCACCGCCCCTGCTCCGACAACAGCATCTTCGCCTATTACAATCGACTGCCTGACAAAGGCATTAGAGCCGACAAATGAGCGTGTCTTCAGGTGCGAATAACCGGAGAGCACAACACTGTTCATTAAAGAGGAATAATCTTCAATTATCACATCATGGGGGATTATGCAATTGAAATTGACATAGACAAACCTGCCTATTTTGACATCAACCGAAAGAGTGCATCCGTTGCAGATGATGCTCCCCTCTCCTATCTCATTATTGAGTCCGTTATAAACAGTGGGGCTCACAAGAGTCGCCCACTTTACGTTCCAGTTTGTGACGCCTTTGATTATCTCTTCCTTGATTTTCGGCTCTGCAATCCCGAGTGCGACAAAGACCTCCTCTTTTGATTTATTGAGTATTTCTTTGCCCCCCAGCACTTTAACTCCGTCTATTTTCTTTCCATGCATCTCTTTATTGTCATCAATGAACCCGAGTATGTTCCACCTGTTCTTCATCTCATTGATGTCATTAATAAGGAGTATTATCTCCCTTCCCACTCCGCCGGAATCATAGATATAGATATTTCTCATCTCTTATAACCTCCATTTTTACAAATAATTTTGTTTTCATGCGCATGTTGAGTTCAATTCTACCGGCAGTTTTTCGATTTAAGTGAAAAATCAATGTCACAATCTAATGCACTGCCAATATTCATAATGGTTTTAATTGTGAAATTGCAATTCCCCTTAAAGAGCTTCGTTATATAAGCCCGCGAAACATTCATTCTTTTTGCAAGCTCTGTATTGGTGATTCCTTCTTTTTTCATTATGCTAAACACTTGGGATAATATAGTGAGATTGAATCTGTTTTCATCATACTTCATATTCTTTTCAGTACTTTTCAGATAATCCTCAAAACTATTATTCTCGTTTTTTTTGACGCTATTTTTCATTTGTTTTTCTCCCGACTGATTTTCTTGGATGTTAACCTTTAAGCAAACTTATGTCAATAAGATACATTGAATCCTATAATTATTTCACTTTCATCTCCATTTTCATCCTCAATCTACTTTTTCAATCTTTACCTGATTAGTTGTTTTATCCAGTTTAATAAATGCAAATTATTCTATTAACATAAGTGTTGATGATTATTTAATGCGGTCCATTTATCTCGTATTTTTTTATACATAATTGTAAAATAAACAACTCCCCAAAACACACTCAACAAAATGGCAATTGTATAAATTTCATTAAATGATTTTGCGCCAATTAACTTTTTTATGGCAAAAACTATTCCGCCCCCAACTAAATTAGTATTAGTAATAATTGTTAATTGCTTCCAGGGTAATATTTGGGAAAATGGAACAGGCACTACTCGAGAAGTAATAACAAGTTGCAGTAAATTAATTATTGACAACGAAATAAAGGTCGCTAATGCCGGTCCATTAAATCCAAACATTCTATAGAACATATAATTCAATACTATATTTATTCCTAAAGAAGCCAATGAAGAATAAAATATTAATTTCGTTTTTCCGATTGAGTTCAAAATAATACCAAAGTATGTGAATCTCAGAAGCAAAACTAAGCTGTAAATTCGAAAAACAGTAACACCGGGAAGATATTTACTTGAATATAGTAATGTCAACGTTTCAGGAGCAAACACTATAAATAGAGTTACAAAAAATGATATTACTATGAAAGATAATTCATTCGCATTATTCCACAATTTCACTGCACTTTCACCATCTCCATTTTTTAACATTCTAACCAATTGAGGCATTAGAACAGCAGTTATGGATAATGGAAGTATTGTGATTGGTATTTCCTTTGCGGCATTAGAATAAACAGCAAGTTGTTCAACTAAATAATATTTACCTATTATTAATTTGTCAAGTTCAATATTTATAGTGCCAGCTGCAGTAGCAAGACCTATCGGAATAGAAAATCTAAGTATTTTATCAATCAATCGTCGGTCGAAAGATAATTTGATTGGGCTTACATTTCTACATACCACCAAATAAATCGCAAAAGAAAACACCGTTTCAATGAGTATGTATAATCCAATAAAATGACCAAAATGTAGTTTAAGTATTTTAATTATAAAAACAATAAGTAGTAAAGATAAACTATGAAGAATTTTAAAAATTATTAAATTGAGAGTCCTTTCCTTAACAATCATAATATTGTCAATGCTTTGAAATGAGATCTTCGTCCATGGCAGTATTGCAAGAATAAAACTAAAATCATTCATTGAAGGATTATTGAAATATTTTGATATTAAATCGACTCCCAGAAATAAAATCACTCCTGTTAATGTGCTTATTAATGTTGACAAAGTATAATAAACAGATATAAAACTCTTAACATCCTCCTTTGACTCTATCCTAGCCAAAAAATAATTGATACTGTTAGGTAACCCTAAAACTAACAACGATGTAATTAAATTAACCACCAAAAGTAACTGAGTAAAAGT
>JAQVDU010000106.1 GCA_028698175.1 bacterium
TCTGAGAAGTTTCTCTTCTTCGGCGGCTTTTATCGCCGCGAGTCTCTCCTCTTCTATTTTTCTCAGCTCCTCTTCAGTCGGTTTTGGCGGCTCTTTTATGTGTTTTTCTATTTTAACGAATTTTCTCTGCGGTTTTAAATGCTTCTGCGTCTCTTCTGCTTCAGGTTCCTGGGATTTCTGTTCTTTTTCCTTTTCTTTCCTGTCATTCTTTGAGAAGCGCATTCTGCAATAATCAACCCATTCAGGCTTCATTTTGGAAGTATAAGCCTTCTCGTTAACCTGAGCTTCCTTGAATTTTTTGTTTACCGCCTTTATAAGGTCAGTTGTCTTTGCGCCAAGTTCTTTTGCGAGCACATTAAACTGCATTTCACTCATTTTCTTTTTTCTCCGATGGTTTTAAATATTCTTCTGCGGCTTCAATGACCTTTTTGGCAAGCTTCTTTCCTATGCCTTCTATTTTTACAAGCTCGTCCTCTCCCTTTTCAATTATTTCTTCGACTGTCTTCAATCCGTATTCAATGAGCTTTTCCTTTTGATTTTCAGTCAAATTCTCAAGATTGTAAATCGGATTTATATTATCGCTCTCCTTTGATGCCTCCATGAACTCGTTTTCTCCAATTACCTGAATTTTCCAGTTTGTCAGTTTGCTGGCAAGGTCAATATTTATTCCGTCTTTGCCGACAGCCTTGGGAAGTGTTTCGTCCTTTACCACAAGCTTCATCACTTTGGTCTCTTCATTCTTGAAAGCCCTGATGACGACTCCCGGAGAAATGACTCTTTGAGTGTATATTATAGGGTCGCTTGACCATTGTATGATGTCTATATGTTCATTATTGAGTTCCCTGATAATCGTGTGAATCCTCGAACCCTTGACTCCAACGCAGGCTCCGACAGGGTCTATTTTGTCGTCAACCGACATTACGGCTATTTTGGATTTCTTGCCCGGGAACCTTGCTATGCCTTTTATCACTACTGTGCCCTCCTCGATTTCAGGCACTTCAAACTCAAGAAGTTTCTGAAGGAACTTATCCGACTTTCTTGAAAGGACTATCTCAGGGTCGCTCTTTGTCTCCCTGACCTCAAGCACCACAGCTTTAATCAATCCGCCGAGGCGATACCTCTCTCCTGGTATTCCTTCATCAAGCGGCATCCTCGCCTCTATGCGGTGAAGGTTGACGTAAACGTACTTTTTGTCAATCTTTTTAATGTTGCCGTTTACAAGGTTGTCGATTTTTGTGGAGAAATCATTGAAGAGGGATATTCTCTCTTCCTTCAGAACGTTTGAGGTTATATACTGTTTCATCGTAATGATTGCCTTTCTGCCGAAGTCCGATATTGAGAGCTCTTCTATAAAGTCGTCTCCGAGCTCAACAGTTTCGTCAAATTCATGAGCTTCAGAAAGAGAGATTTCGAAATCAGGTTCTTCCACTTCCTCGACTATTTGAAGGACTCTCTTTATGTCTATAACGCCGGTGGCTTCGTTGACGTCGACTCTGTATTCTGCTCCTTCACCGAACTGTTTTGCGGCCGCTTTCTTTATTGCATCCTCAATGATCGTTTTAACGCGCCCCTTGTCAATATTTTTGACTGCGCCGATCTCCTTCATTGCATCAATTATTTCCCTTGTATCCACGGTACCTCCTGTTATCTCTTTTTGTCAACACCTGGAGAAGAGACCTCCAAAGTGTATTTTGATTTTATAAGGTCTTCTGCATCAAGAAGAATTTCAAACTCCCTGTGGAAGTATTCAATGTCCGAAATATTGACTCCGCCGTCTTTGTCGATGTAGACTCTAACTACGGGACGCGATGAATTTGAGACAAAAACCTCATCGAGCCTAAGAGACCTTTTTTGCATATCTTCTCTGGCCATAAGTTTTTCAGCGATCTCCTTGATTGTTTCCTTGAGTTGTTCAGAGCGCATTGTTCTTTTCTAACTCCTCTTTTATTGTTTTTCTCAAATATGTTTCAGCTTCTTCCAATAAGACCAGCTGCTTTGAGTTATCCTTTCTGAGGGCTATCTCCACCTTATTCTCCGACGCAAAGCTTCTTCCGAATATCACTTTAATAGGAGAGCCGACGAGGTCGGCATCCTTGAATTTCACTCCGGGGCTTATATCCCTGTCGTCAAAAAGCGCGTCAATGTCGGAAAGATTTTTATAAAGCTCTCTCGCACCATTCATCTGTTTATCTTCAGTCACGTTTAAGGGGATTATAGAGACTTTAAAAGGAGCGACCGACATCGGCCACTTGAGCCCGTCCTTGTCATTATACTGCTCCGCTATCGTAGCGGCGACTCGGCCAAGACCGATTCCGTACGAACCCATGACGATAGGTTTTCTCTGGCCTTCCGAATCTATGAACAGAGCTTGCATCGCTTCCGAGTATTTTGTGCCGAGCTGAAATATGTGGCCAATTTCTATTGTCTTTTGAACCTTAAGCTCTCCTCCGCATTCCAAACATCTGTCGCCGTCATTTATCTTGATAAGGTCTGCATAAACAGCTCTCTTTAAGTCACGGCTCATGTCGATTCCCGTATAATGGTAATCTTTTCTGTTGGCCCCTGAAATGAGATTGTTTCTCTTTTCAAGCGAAATATCGGCATAAACTTTCATTGAGTTGTTTAATGGGGATATGAATCCTTTGGGAGCTGAAACGAATTTTTGTATCTCGTCTTCCGAAGCGTAGCGGAATTTTTCTTTCCACACAAGAGAGAGCTTCTCTTCGTCAATCTCCCTGTCGCCGGGGATAAGAGCGAAAACCGGTTCGTTGTCCACAATGAATAGGATTGATTTCATCAAAGATGATTTTTCGACATTCAAGAAACCGGCTATGCTCCCGATCGTGCCCTCGACGGGAGTGTGGACTTCAGCAAGAGGAGAGGAATCCTTCTTTTCATAGTCAAGTTTGCATCTGGCAACTTCAGAATTGGATGCTGTTTTGCATGAACTGCACACTATTATGTTGCTCTCTCCGTTTTCAGAGAATGCCATGAACTCCTCTGATTTTCTTCCGCCCATCAGCCCTGACGCGGCTTTTACCACTGCATAATCGAGGCCGCATCTTTTGAATATCCTGTTATACGCTTCCCTGTGTTTTTCATAGGATACATTGAGCATTTCAAAATCAGTATCAAGGGAGTAAGAGTCCTTCATCTCGAATTGCCGCACCCTGAGAAGTCCGCTTCTCGGTCTTGGTTCGTCTCTGAACTTTGTTTGAATCTGATACCAGATCTGCGGAAGCTCCTTGTATGATTTTATTTCGCGCCTCGCAAGGTCAGTTATTATTTCTTCATGGGTTGGTGAGAGCGCGAATTCGCGTTTCTTTCTGTCGGTAACTCTGAACATCTCATCGCCGAAATCTTTCCACCTGCCTGTTTCTTCCCAAATCTCTTTGGGAGTGAGAACCGGGAGGAGAAGCTCCTGCCCGCCTATCCTGTCCATCTCCTCTTTAATTATTCTTCGGATGTTATCCATCAGCTTCAGTCCGAAAGGAAGATAAGAATAGACCCCGCTGGCTGTCTGCCTGATGTACCCAGCTTTCAGCATAAACCTGTGCGACACCACCTCAGCGTCCTTAGGGATTTCCTTCAGAGTTGCAAAGAGTATTTTCGACAATTCCATGTTTTTGATACCTTATTCTGTTATATTTCGCTTAAAGATTTTTCAAGAATTTTGACGCCCTTGTCTGCATCTTCAACAGAGAGATTCAAAGGAGGACGGAAGCGGATTGATTTGTCTCCGCATTTTATGGAGAAGAGATTATTCTTAAACAGCCTGTCAAACATTTTGTCGCGCAAGGATGTGTTTTCAAGGTCGAAAGCTATCAGAAGCCCCTTTCCCCTCACATTCGAAATTTTCTCCGAATTTATCTCATTTATCCTTTTTTTAAGGTGTTCGCCCACTTTTGCGGCATTTTCAATTAGATTTTCTTCTTCGATTATTCTGAGAATGTAATCAGCTCTGACCATGTCAACGAGATTGCCACCCCAGGTCGAGTTTATTCGAGACGGTTCTATGAAGACATGGTCTTCAACTTCATCGACTCTCTCTGATACCATAATTCCGCATATCTGCGCCTTCTTTCCGAATGCTATAATGTCAGGTTGCACGTTATAATGCTCTATGCACCAGAATTTACCCGTGAGGCCCATTCCGGTCTGAACTTCGTCTGCAATGAAAAGTATGTCATTTTCAAGAGTGACATTTCTCAGCTCCTTGAAGAACTCTTCCCTGAAATGCCTGTCTCCTCCTTCTGCCTGAATCGGCTCGATTATGAGAGCGGCTATGTCGTCACGGTCATTTTTTATGATTTGTTTTATCTCATTTAGAATTTTTTCTTCCTCTTTGGCTACCCTTGCATTCTCCGCTGCATCGACAGGGAATTTTAATGCCGGGCTCTCAACTCTCGGCCAGTCGAATTTCGGAAAATATTTTGTCTTTCTCGGGTCAAATGTGTTTGTGAGAGAGAGTGTGTAGCCGCTTCTTCCGTGGAATGCATGTTTGAAATGAATGACCTTTGTCCCCCTCTCTCCCTTTCCTTTTGACAGATTAAGCCTTATCTTCCAGTCGAATGCAGTCTTAAGTGCATTCTCAACCGCAAGAGCTCCGCCTGACACAAAAAACAGGTACTTCATCCACTCCGGTTTTGCCACTCTGGCAAATGTTGAGACAAATTCCGCCATCTCAACTGTGTATATGTCGGAATTCGAGGGCTTATGAAGAGCTATTTTCCCTATCTTCTGAATAAATTCTGGAGTATTCAGCTTTTCATGGTTGAATCCTATGGGAGAGGAAGCAAAAAAAGTGAAGAAATCAAGAATTTCTTTCTTGTTCTTAGAATCATAGAAGTAAGAGCCATGCGATTTATCATTGTCGAATACAACGTCAAAACCGTCAGCGAGCATAAATTTTGAGAGTTCTGAATGAACCTCTCTAGGATCTATTTTATTAGTCATTATACCTCCTAATAAGATAAGTAAATTAAGTATGATATTTTATCAGACAATAATAAATATGTCAATGAATATCGACAGATAAATAGACGAGAATGAAAAAGAATTCTTCGGGCGGTCATTCAAGGTCCGCCCGTACCCTTTCAATTGTTTGATTTGTATGCTTTTAGAACCGATAAAACAAAATCAATGTCCCTTTCCGTGTGTTCACCTGAAATCTGGAAGCGAATCTCTTCGTCTCCCTTTGGAACAACAGGATAATTGAGGCCTGTAGCGAGAATCCCGTTCTCTTTCAGATGACGCACTATGTCGGAGGTCTTCTCTGTATCCCTCACCATGAGAGGCACGACTGGATGTTCTCCGGGCAGAGTCTCAAATCCGTTGTTTACAAGACCATTGCGGAACTTCTTTGTAAGGGAGGATAAGTGTTTGAGTATTTCGATGCCTTCCAAAGAATCGAGTATCTCCAGCGCCTTTATAGCAGTCGACGATTCTGCCGGAGTTATGGGATTTGAGTAAATATACATCGGAGAGGTCTCTCTGAAATATTTAAGTATTGCTTCAGGTCCGACCACGTAACCTCCGTTTACTCCGAATGCTTTACCCAAAGTACCTATAAGCAGATCCACCCTTGCATTAGTGTACTCCTCAGTTCCCCTTCCGGTTTTGCCGAATGCACCGACTCCGTGGGAATCGTCTGCAATCGTAATTATTCCTTCTTCAAAATCTTTGTCATATTTTTTGCAGATTTCAACGAATTCAGCCAGTGGGACATTGTCCCCGCGCATACTGAATATCCCGTCTGTGATAACGAGAACCCTCTTGCCTTTTCCTATAAATGATTTTATCTTCTCCTCCATATCTCTCATG
>JAQVDU010000107.1 GCA_028698175.1 bacterium
GGCTGGGATTCCCCTCAGATATGGGATGCATTGGGTTCTGACAATTTCGGCATGCACTTTTACCAGGTGGGAGAGGGAAACAATAATTTATCCGTTTCAACAACGGATTACAGTTTAACTAACGACACTCTTGTCAACGGGCCATTCGGTTCGGTAATCGGAGGCGACTATAATTTTCATGCGGGCACAATGATCCAGCAGTCGGCTTCTGCGCTGGAAGTCGCTCTGTACAATACCAGCTACAGCATGTTCTCGGTTTCATTTTACGGACCGCACAACGGCAGAGTTGCAGGCACAGGCGATTCATCCCCCTGCGACGACAGCACAGGACAGGCAGGCAACACGCTTTACGACGGATGGAACGAAGGAATAGACAGAGCTCTCATTCTTAATGCCACATACTGGCTTTCGATAGACTCTCTCGATTATACGCAGACGTCTTCAGTTGACGCTTCATGCGTATCATCGGATAATGTTGTGACGATAAGACTCTCGATCGCCAATCACCATAGTTACTCATCGATAGCTATCTTAAGAAAACTTTCAAAAGAAAGCTCTTTTCAACGCGCAGCTTCTTTCAAGTCAAACTCTGTTATAGAGTTTACAGACATTCTGCCTGAGGAGTATTCCGGAACCGTCAGCTACAAAATTATGGGAATCAACGAATCATCATATGAAATAGCTTTTTTCGACGTTTTCGTCAGCAGACATTCTGCTGCCGGAAAGACCTATTTTGCCCACGGCGACTTTCTTAAAGTAAATGACAAAGCGGGAAGAATGTTTGTGATTACGGATATTCTCGGACGCGAAATTCTCTCGGGCGATGATGCTGCACTTATTCCCATAAAAAGCCTGCCCTCCGGAATGTTCTTTCTCAGCACGGGCATGGATAAAGACATATCAAGGGTTCTGAGAATTAAATGAAACTTATTCAGAAAAACAAGAAAGCTTACTTTGATTTTGAGATAGAGGAAGAGATAGAAGCGGGAATTGTACTCGCCGGGGACGAAGTGAAATCAATAAGGAAGTCCACGCTCTCCCTGAAAGAATCATACGCGAGAATAGACAGAGAGAGATATGAAGCTTATGTAGTCAACCTGACTATAGATTCGAATCCTTTCGGCACGCACACAAAAATCAACACAAAAAGGGAGAGAAAGCTTCTCCTTCACAAAAACCAGATAAAAAGACTTTTGAAGAAAATCGAAGAAAAAGGTTTGACTTTAATCCCCGTTGAGATATACTTGAATGACAGAAACATTGTCAAGCTGAAGCTCGCTCTCTGCAGGGGCAAGAGATTGTTTGACAAGAGAGAGACAATAAAAAGGAGAGATTTTGAAAGGGATACAGAACGCGATAATAAAATACGCACTTAGCGCGTTTATTCTTATCTTCTCATTGACTGTGTTCTCAGGCGAGTATTTTTTGATTGAAAACAATCAGAAAACAGACTCGCTCCTTGTTTACGCCATTGACGGAGTCAGGTATGTAGACCTCAACATACTCTCATCAGCCCTATCCCTCACCACTAGCTTTAAGAAGACTCAGGAGGAGTACAGAATAGAATCCGAGAAGAGCTACGTAATACTTCTTATCAACAGTCCTTACTATAAAAGCGCCGGAAATGTTTATAAAATGTCGAATGCGCCGGTTTACCACAAAGAACTCATACTCTTCCCTCTTTCTTCGGTTAAAAGCGTGTTTGATAAAATTCTTCCTGACAACGCGGTATATAATGACTCAAAACTTGTTTTAACATCGCTTTTAAAGATCAAATCCATAGAAGAAAAATCAGACGAAATAAAAATAGTATTGAGCGGCAAACCCTCATTCACAGTTGAAACCGGAGAAAGGGACATTCTTTTGTTTTTGAAAAACACTTTTGTCGACGAGAACAAGTTCAGAATCAAAAATTCCAAAAAGCTCATCCGCGTCCTTGAACCCTCCTGCGACAAGGATGAATCCACAATAATAATCACATATGCGCCCGAGTATGAATTTTCAAAAGCTATTGCTTCGGGAGATTCAATTATTATTTCGTTCTTTAAAAGAGCTAAAATCGACACGCTGAACAACCTGTCCTTTCTTAAAACCATAATAATAGATGCCGGACACGGCGGCAAAGACCCGGGAGCCATAGGACCTTCAGGCCTGCAGGAAAAGACAATGAACCTTGATATGGCTTCAAGGCTTAAAAAACTCATAAATGCGGGGTGCAAGAATCTCGACGTCGTTATGACCAGGGATAAGGACGAGTTTGTCTCTCTTGCGCAGAGAACTCAGCTCGCAAATAAGTATCCCAATTCCCTCTTCATTTCGATACACTGCAATGCTTCAAAGAACAAGAGCACAAAAGGTTTCGAGACATACTTCCTTTCCACCGCAAAGACAGATTGGGAGCGCGCAGTAGAAGCTCGTGAAAATTCCTCCCTCACATTTGACCTGCCTGAAGAAGAAAGAAAAGGCCTGGATTTCATACTCTGGGATCTGGCGCAGAACGAGTTTTTGACCGAGTCGAGCAGGCTCGCCGAATACATTCAGAATGAATATGAGAAAAAGTACAAGGCAGACAACAGAGGGCTGAAACAGGCAGGGTTCTACGTTCTCAAGGGAAATTACATGCCGGCAGTCCTTGTGGAGACGGCTTTTATTTCAAACAAAGAGGAAGAAAAGAAACTGAAGAGCAAAGATTACAGACAGGAGCTGAGCCAGCTTATATACAACGGCCTGGTCAAGTATATAAAAGAGTATGAAAAGAAAAACACAAAGTAAGCCGATTGGCATATTCGATTCCGGTGTCGGCGGACTCACCGTCTTAAAGGAAGTTTTGAAGCAGCTTCCCAATGAGAACATAATCTACTTCGGAGATACTGCAAGAGTTCCGTACGGGAGCAAATCCGTCGAGACAATCAGGCGTTTTGCTTTGCAGGATTCCGCTTTTTTAAAGTCAATGGACGTCAAAATGATAGTGGTCGCATGCAATACTGTTTCATCAAATGCGATGAACCTCTTGAGAGAAAACTTCGACGTGCCATTTGTGGACGTTCTCCTTCCAAACGCGATGTATGCGTCTCAGGTGACTAGAAAAAACCGCATCGGTGTCATAGGAACTCCCGCGACAGTCGAATCCGGAGCTTACAGCAGGATAATAAAGAAATTCAATCCCCAACACAAAGTCTTCTCCGAGGCAACTCCGCTTCTCGTTCCTCTTGCGGAAGAGGGTCTAATTGAGAGCGAGGCAACAGAAATAATTCTTAAAAATTACCTGAGCAGACTCCTCTTAAAGGACATTGACGCTTTGATTCTCGGCTGCACCCACTATCCGCTCTTTGAGAAAAAGATCAAAGAGATAGCCGGGAGCGAAGTTCATGTGGTGAATTCCGCCCGTCAGACGGCCCGCACTGTGAAAAGTATGCTCGAAGACAGTAATATGCTTAATTGCGCCAATAAAAAAGGGGACGTCAGATTCTTTTTATCCGACATCCCCAGAAATTTCAAAAAGATCGCGCAGAGGTTCCTTAAACAGAACATCGCTGGCAAAGTGACGAGAATAGATATAGAGAGCTACTAAAGAAGCTTTATTCTTCCACTGCCGTCTTCTCTCCAGTCAGATAATAAACTTCCTCCTTCTCTTCCGACATATCTTTCATAGTGACTGGGATTGAATCCGATCCGAATCCTATCACAGTGTACTTTCTGACTTCAAGAACTATTTTTTCCATTCTTTTCTTTTCATCTTTTGTTTTGTCCTGCTTCTCTTCAAGCTGTCTGTAAGTTGAGAGGTCTGGTATGTATATACCTATTCCGAATGTTCCAGGAGCGCCTCTCTGTAATCCGTGCTTTCCTGAAAGGGTGTTGTCTGCGACTTCGATAGGATTTTCCAGAGAGTAAACCTTCAAATCGCTCTGAGTGTAAGACTGGTTTGTGTAAGGATTCTTTACCCCGAAAGAGTTCAGATACTCAACCATCTTCTCATTTACGTTATCAGGGAGCGTTCCGTTGTAGTCGAGAGTGGTAAACATTTCATAAGCTGTCTTTACGGCATATATATTTGATATCACGTCATATTTTTGATTCATTGCTTTTGATTTCAAATATCCGGGATATATGAGGATATAGAGCAGAACAAATGTCGCAAGCACTATTCCTATTTCAAGAAACGGAAACTTTTTCATAAAAATTCTCCTGTTTTTAATTATCGTTTTATTATATTTATATAAATCTTCTTGTCAATATCCATATAATCCGCCGCCCATTACTCAATGTACTCCACGATATCGGCGAAGGGCAAGAGAATCTTTTTAAAAAAGATTCTCTGCCGCTTTATATAACCCATAGTATTCCTTATGATTTCTTCAATCATCCTCTCCCGGTCAATGTTTCCTTCAATATACTCAAGCGCTTCTACGTATCCGATAATCGGCTTCTTTAAAATGACTGAAGGGCCGTGCTTTTTTATGAGAGCTTCAGCTTCTTCTATGAAACCCTTTGCGAGCATTATCTTGACGCGCTCCCTGACTCTCTCCTCAAGGATTCTCTTCTCTCTTCTGATGTAGGTTATTCTGCCGAAGTTTATTTCCGCTTTTTTCTGCTTTCTGAAATACCTGCTTATAGGGATGCCTGTGTCAAGATATACCTCAAGCGAGCGTTTTATTCGCTGCGTGTCATTCACGTTCAGCTGCGAAGCCCTCACTGGGTCCACATCCGATAGAAATTCGTGCAGTCCTGAATTGCCTCTCTCCCTGTGCATCTCTTCAATCATCTTTCTTGTCTCAAGCTTTGCCTTAGGTATCTCGTCAATTCCGTTCAAAAGAACGTTCAGGTAAAAAGGCGTGCCGGCGCTCACTATTATGTTCTCCTCTCTTTTCAAAATGCTTTCGGAAAGCTTCAGAAACTCTCCCGCTGAAAAATCGTCTGTTATATTTATTATGTCTATAAGGTGGTGTCTGACTCTATTCAGGAGTTCTCTGGAGGGTTTTGCGGTCCCTATGTCGAACCCCCTGTAGATCTGCCTCGAGTCGCAGTTGAGAACTTCCATTCTCTCTTTATAAGTCCTGCCTTCAATGTAGCTTGTCTTCCCCGAAGCGGTTTCCCCAATCAGGAGCTCTATCATCTTCTGAACCATCTGCCCACCTCATCCTTGTCGAATGTGATGAACGTCGGCCTCCCGTGGGGGCAGGAGTATGGATTCTCGCATAAAAAAAGCTGATTGAAAAGGTCCTCCATCTCGTTTATTTTGAGTTTCTTCCCTGCTTTTATGGCGGCCTTGCATGCTATTATTTTGCTCACCTCTTCCGACTTCATGCTGCTTCCCGTCTGCTGAACCTCAGTCAAGAACTCAAGAAATTCCTTGGCTTCAAACTGCTCCGTTATGACAGAGGGTATCGATTCAACCAGAAGTTTCATCTTGTCGAATTCCCTGACTGTGAATCCCCAGCTTTCAATATGCTGCTTGTTTGCGTCATAGAACTCGTACAGTTCAGTCGAAAGGCGAACAATAAACGGAAAGAGAAGCTGTTGGCTCACTATTTTTCCCTGTTCCTTAATTACTCTCTCGAACATTATTCTCTCATGGGCGGCGTGCTGGTCTATAAAATAAAGCTTCT
>JAQVDU010000017.1 GCA_028698175.1 bacterium
TTCCATCCTCTATCAGAGGGAGAACGTGCTTCTCTCTTACGAATCCGTCTCCGTCAAACGGGTTTGCAATGTGGTGTTCAGGGTCATAATTTATATCGTAAAGCGAAAATTTCTCAGAAAAGACCCTCTTGCCCATCTTGGAGGAGAAATAGGAGCTTCTCAGTTCAATAAGTTCTCCGTTTAGGTGCTTGGCGAAAAAAGACATTATAGTCGGGTCCTGCCAGAATATCACAGGAACTGATTCTTCCTCCACAGAGACGGTATTTTTGAATCCTTCCAGATGAAGAGTGAATCTCTCTACGAACTCATCAATATTCGGTTTTGAGTAGTATGTGTTTGCAAATGCCCCGTCAAGGATAGAGAGGCTCTCTCTGTGCTTGAACATCATATCAAAAGAGGTATTTGAACTCCTGACTCCGTAATCAGCTCCAAGCGAGTTCTCAAGATGCTCTTCGATTGAAAAGTTTCTTGAACTGCCTGAAAAGATGAAATCAGGATTTTTTGAGGAGAGTTTTTCAAGGATTTGGTTTGTATATCCAAGAAGCTCTTCGTCTGTTATTCTGAAGCCGGAAACGTCCCAGTTGCGCTTCTCTCCTTTGGGAAGAGAAAAATCCGCCTTAACCTTCAACTCCAATGATTTTAAGGCATTTCTCTCAAGGTCTTCAACCGACTCGGAGCTTTTAGAGGATGAAATGCCTAAAAATCCCGAATCAAAGACTCTCACGGAAGAACGCTTCAGTTTGCGGCTTCGCACCGATTCTATAGCTGAATTAGCTATTGATGCGCAAAATTCGTTTGTCTTTACGCTGAAATATTCCTTGTCCATTTTCTCTCCTAAGAAACGCTCATTTTTCTGACGAGAACGTGCGGGCCTCCGAAACTCACTCTGAGGGGGTACTGCTCATTCTTTCCGCAACCGCCGAACAGCGATGACTTGAGCTCCACAGTGTCCGATACTTTTTCAATATCGTTTAGGGTCTCGAATATTGTTCCCGTTATTACGTTTATTTTGACCGGCTCCTTGATCTTTCCGTTTTCAATCCTGTATGACCTCAGAGGGGCTATGGTGAAAGTAGAGAGTCCGCTCCCGTGCTTTATTGATTTTATGAAATATCCTTTATCCACAGATTCGACAAGGGAGTCGAATTTCACATCTCCCTTCTCTATATAGGTGTTAGTCATTCTCACTATCGGCTGAAATTCAAAGCTTATTGCTCTTCCGTTTCCGGTGGGTTTCTCATTCAAGTCATAGGCAGTGGAAAGAGAATGAAGGCGACCGGAAAGGATTCCGTTCTTTATAAGGTAGGTCTTCTGAGACCTGCTGCCTTCGTCGTCGGCAGGAGCGTAGCCGGAGCATCCGGGAATGTCTCCATAGTCAATAATGCTGAGAATGGAACTTCCGACTCTTTTTCCTATAGACCATTCTGCCTTCATCTTTTCGTCGCCAACCATGAAGTCAGCCTCTGATTTATGTCCGAATGACTCATGCGCGAAGACGCCTGCCGTTGCGGGAGAGAGAATCAGGGGAAATGCCCCCGGTTTCGCGGAATCTGCATTCAGGAACTTTTCACCTTCGGCAATGTGTTCTAGAATGTCGTTTTCGCGGCCGGAAAGTTTTGAGAAATCATCCGAATAAAAAGAGAACATGTCATTGAAAGTGTTGTCGTTTTCGGAAAATCTGTAATTAATCCTCACTTCATACCCCAAAAAATCATGGAAGCTTCTGACGTTTTTTGAGCTTAAAAAGGCAACTGAGCTTCTCTTGTCCATATAATTTGATTGAGTCAGCCGCACCTTGGGAAACTTTCCTGTCAATCTGTCATAGGATTCCAGAAGAGAGGCCTTTTCGCTCATTGAAGGAAGAGTTTCTTTTTTCTCATAAAGGAATCGTTCAAATGAAGAAGCATCAATGTTGTCAAACAAAGGAAGCGATTTTCCAGAGTTTGTTTTTGCGATTGAGCAAAGTGAGTCAAGCTCCCTTTGAATGTCTTCGGTTGATGACAATGACCTGTAAAACCAGAGTCCTTTGTTATAGACGCGCAGGAAAGCTCCGGTATTTGATTCTTCTATTGCATTTGTCGTTTCATGGTTTGACATGCTGATTGAAGTGATATCGGTCTTCTCTATACGGACGTCGCAGTAATCAACTCCCCTTTTGAAATCTATAGAGGATATAATCTTTTCCAGATCAGACATCCGCATCTTCTAAAACCTGTAAGAGAGATTGGCGCCAAGCCCGTTGTTTACGGTCGGATAAACATTGAATCCGATGTTTGTTCCGAAATCAGACCCGCTTTCAATAGCATCTTTCCTGAGATAGTAGACTCCCAGCTCTCCGGCAACCATGCAAAGCGCTCCAACGGATGAATGGAGCTTCTCGCTTGTAGGTCCGGCGATTACCCTCTCGACTCCTTGTCCCAAAGCGCCGCCGACAATTCCTCCTATCATCATAAGTATGGCATTGCCGTCGTCAAGATGTATATCTCTCATCAGATATGCAGTCGCACCGGTGGTCAGTATCGAGAGTCCTGTATAAACAAGTAGATTCTCTTCTTCGAGGTCCGTAAAATTTTCAATTTCGAACGCAAGAAGAAATCCGGGAATCGAATTGAATGTGTAAAAGTATCCGTCGAATGACTTTAGATTGTACTTCTCCTGATTTCCGAAGTAAAATCCTGCCGCTCTCAACCCGACCGACGCAAGAAAGGCGGTTGAAGCCGTATACCTGAATCTCTTTTTGTCAAGAGCTTCAATTTCGTCAAGATATGCCGCCTCTGCAATGGAGTCCTCCGTCCATTTGGTAGGGTCCATGTACCAAAGAGTATCATAAACAGGATACTCTTCCGTTACAATCTTTTCGGCAAGATAGAGTCCTGTGAGACCGCCCCAGATATACCCCATATAAGACCCTGCGGCATAAATGTCGCTCGCCGCCCTTCTGAATGGTCCCAATTTTCTCGCTAAAGTATATCCGCCCCACGTCTCGGCATAGCCCATGACTGTGGCCGCAAGAGCATCAGCATTGTATTTATGGTAAGTTCCTCCGATGCCGAATGAATCCTCTTCCATGAGACCGTCCGGAGAGATAGAGGTTCTTAAGGCGAGATAATCAATCGGACCCAAGCGGTATCCCCAGTCAGTGAAGGCGAGTGCGTAATCAGGCACGTCATCCTTTATGAGTATGGGAGGAAGAAAAAACATAAGAGTCGGCGTTGAGAGATAGACAAGAGGCGCGTATCTCTTCTCTGATATTCCCAAACCCTGAGTTATCATCATTCCGTATGAAAATCCCTGCCATGCTCCGTACCATCCGGCCTGCCATTTAAAAGGCACTATGCGGAGTAGCTGTGGGTTGTAGAGAACCTTCATCTCGGGAGAGGTTACGGGTTGGTTAAAACCTTTCTCCTCGTCCTGAATCTCTGACTTCGTCTCTACGTCATTCTTGATTTCATGCAGAGGATACTCATCGAGTGCCGTATCGGCAGGCACAATCTGTATTTCGACTTTTGAGAGAGTGTCTCCGTTGTCGCTCAGTTCGACTTTATAAAAGCGTCCGCCCTCCTGAATGAAAATCTCATTTGCCGCAATCGCCGCAAAGAGACAAAGAGAGAGGATGAGAAAGACCATTTTTTTCATTTACACTCCTTTTATAACTTTATAAATATTATAATTAAAAAAAAACAAATAACAACACAAATCATAATTTGTGAAAAAAATAACGATCAATAAATACACATCTTGACAGTTATTGAATTAGGCTTCATAATACCATTATGCGAATTCAAGTCATTATTATCATTTTAATTTTTTCATCATGCTCTTTTCTCGGAAGGCCGCCGTCCGACATAATAATTCTTATGCCGGAAGACAAAGCAACATGGCAACAGGCAAATGTTCAGCTCGTTTGGCAATGCGAAAATGCCGACATCTTCAAGCTTTACTTCTCAGAGAATGAGGAGTCGCTGGAGCTTGTATCCGAACAGACGGGAAGCGCATATGAGCTTGTGGGACTTTCAGAGAGGACTACATACTTCTGGAAAGTAATTGGAGAAAACAATGTGGCGTCGAAAGAATCCGGCGTATACTCATTCACGACCGGAACAAAGCCGGACCCTGTGACAACTCTGAATCTGCCTGACAGTAATGAGGTTATTAATGAACCGAACGTCTCTGTGTCATGGGAGAGAGCGGCTTATGCGGACAGCTACTATGTTGAGATAGCTACAGACACAATGTTCATGGATTTGTTTCTAGGACAGATGTTTGATGACACAATCTGCTATCATGATGATTTCTATCCGCACAAGAGGTACTATTGGAGGGTGCAGAGCTGGAATTCTTTCGGAGGAGCGCCATGGAGCCCTGTTCACTGGTTCGATATATTCGAGTACGTTCCCTGATAACTCAGAAACTCAATTCAAAAGCAATCATAACGGTGCGCGGAGCGGCATAATTGTGGGGATTGTATGAATAATCCTTGTACGTTTCAAGATAGACATTGTACTGTTCAAGAGGAGTGACCTTTCCGTCATTGTCAATGTCCTGCCTGCTGTCATATTCTGTTTCTCCCAAAACATACTCATCCTTGAAGTCTTCAAGGCGCAGATTTCCGAGATTTCCGTCCGAGTCTGCCATTCCAGTCTCATCATAAACATCTATAATGTTTTTCACGTCAAAGAGATTATTTGCCTTCAGGGATATTGAACCGATGAGAGTTCCCAGATGAAATTTCTTTGAAACTTTAAAATCAGTATAAAATCCCCACGGCATTCTGGAGCTGTTGTCAAAAAGGTTTGATAAGCTTGCAAATGTTCCGTTGTAAGGCTTTCCTGATTTTATCACGTGAAAGAATGTTACGTCCAGATTCTTTGCGCTTTTGTTTATGTTTGTGTAATCTGTGCTGAAGGTATATGAAAAGTTGAAAGTGTGCCTCTGGTCGAAATCCACGTACTTGGTTGACGTGATTGATGACAGGTCCTCTCCCGTCTCCGGGTCATAGAAATATGAATAATTGTTGAACTTCTCCTCTGAATCAGACGAAGTTCCGGTCGCATATGAAAGGGTGTATGACCCATTGAAAGAGATGACTCTCTCGTATAGACCGAATGAGACCTCAACTCCTTTGGAGTTTGCATAATCCTCGTTCATGTACTCAAAATAAAACTCATCGCTGTCATTAACGCTTCTGGCGCTTATAAGATTGAAAAAATCCTTGTAGAATGCAGAAAAAGCAAAGTAGAAGTTCTTTCTGATTTCGCTTTCAACCTCCATTTCATATGAGATGGAATGCTCCGGCTGAAGGTCTGGATTTCCGAATATCACGTTGTTGTCGGTTGTAAGCACGTCAGAGACAAGGTTTGAAAAAAGATAACTGAACTGAGGCGTCTGATAGAAGTGGCCGTAATTGAATCTTAGGTATGTGTTGGGAGCCATAGGGTAGGATATTCCGAAGCGGGGTGAAAAAGAGACTTTTTTATCCGACATCTCGACAGGCCAGCCGTCATCATATATCGTGTCAGGTTCAATGTTGGGTTTTAAGACAAAAGACGTGTCATCTCCGGAGATAACCGTATCAGTCAAATAGAGGGGCTCTTTGTGAGTGTTGAATCTGTCTGAGTAATATGGAGCGCGCGAGTCGAAGATGTCCACTCTCGCTCCGAAATTGAGAACCATAAGCTCAAATTCAAGCTTGTCCTGGGCGTAAAAAGAGAGTTTAAACGGATTGACTTTGAATTTGTCTTTGGAAAAGGATTCTGTCCACGGTTTGACCATTGAGAGCATCTCAGCTTCAAATAGCGTTAAGTCAATGCCTGTTTTCGACTCGTTGAACTGGTTTATCGAACATTGCCAGTCAAGCTTCAACTGATATGAATTTGAAATATAGCTTCTGTAAAGTCCGTAATAGTAGGGATACATATAGGAACATGCATCTTCATCTGTTGATGTGAACGGATTGAATCCCCACGGATTGTTGTTTATGAATTTTTCATCGGGTTTTTGAAGGTTTTCGAAATCCTCCTCCGATATTACGCTGTAATCTCTCCAGAATTCATACCATTCGACATGGTATTCGCTCTGCGGAGCCAAAGTGTCAACAGTGCCGTCGCCATTGTCCAGGTAGATTGTGTCTGGGAATCCGTGAGTGAGGGTAGATTTGTTCGAAGTGTAATTTGCAGAAAAAACAATCAGGTTCGATTTATTGAAAAGAAAATTGCCGAAGATGTTCGCATTAAGCGACCGGCCGTTTTCATTGAGTCCGCGGTCAGGGTTGTATTTGAGGTTGTTATTCAATATCTCGCTTGAGAATTTAGAGTAGATGGCGTTTGCGCTGAGCTTAAATGCACTAAACGGAGAGAGAGTCAGTTTCATCTGTCCGTTATAATGAGAGTGTCTGTTGTGCGGAAAGATATGGCCTATGGAGTCAATATAATCCTGGTTGTACGGATTTGCCACCACAGTGTCTATTATGGGAATCTGCCTGAAAATAGTATCCGTTACCGTGTCTCCATAAACAACCCTGTCATAGATGACTGTGTCAGTGCCCCACCTGAAGTATGGCACTGAGTCATCGCTCCATTTGTACTGCGTCAGAGTCGAATCCCACAGGAATCTGCCGTATTCGTCAAAATGCGCATCATAGTCATACGAGTCAAAATAGTATGCATATCCGGTTGAGTCATTCTGATAGTAAAACGAAGGAATTGAGTGGTATTTCGGAGTAAAGTAATCGGAAACGTAAATCTCTCCGGAAGAGAAAAGAAAGAGTTTGTCTCTGATAACTGGACCTCCGTACTGCAGAGAGATGCGGCTGTCACCGTTGTTCAGATTTCCGGGAAGGAAAGAGTTTCCTTCGAAAAGAATTGAGAATGACGGTTTTAAAGAACCCTCCCTTGAGAGAAGGTTTATCACTCCTGAAATCGCCTCTCCGTATTCTGCATTGAATCCGCCTGTTATCAGTTTTACTTCATTGACAAAACCTTTGCTCACCTGAAGCTGCTGGGTCCTGAAAATCGGCTCCACTATCGACATTCCGTCAATCATGTATGATATTTCATCCTCCCTTCCTCCTCTGATGTGTATCTTTCCCTGCTCGTCTTCTACGATTCCGGGCTGACGTTTTATTGCGGCAGTTATATCTCCTCCCGCATCTCTTTCAAGGAGCTCTCTGCTTATTGTCTTCTCCTGCTGTGTTATTGATTTGCTGACTAGCTCATGCGCCTCCACATAGACCGAATCCATCTCGATTGACTGCACAAGCATCTTGAAGTTGAGCTTTACTGTCATATCCGCTCCGATGTAAACGCTCTCCTGCCTTGATTCCCTGTAAGACAAAACGTAAGCCTTTGCGTTATAAGTGCCGGAAGGTATATTCATGATGAAATAGTATCCGTCACTGTCCGTTATTCCGCCGAGGTTTGTTTTCTCAAGAGTCACATTGACCCCAGGCAGACCCTCCCGAGTCTGGGAATCTGTCACTCTGCCGACCAGTTTTCCAGTCGTTCCAGCTGAAGCTGCGGATGAAAAAATCGCAATAATGAGAATAAAGGTTACTTTGATATTAATTTTCAATAACAAACTCCTGTTTTTGCAATTATACCATATTTCTGCATTTATTTTAAATAAATCTATTGAATAAAAATTAAAGCATGATTATAATCTCTTTCAACAGGAGGATGCAATGAAGCGAGTATTTGTCATTGTTTTTATTTTAGCGGCGGGAATTTCCATTTATCCGATAAACTATGAATTTTCTTTTCCCCTTGAGCACAAGGACATAGATGGAATGGACGGAGTTGATTTTTACGTTGACATAACCGACCCCTTCGACTGGTTTAAGGCATATGCAGAGCTTGCGGCGGGATTCGCATCGGCAAATCTTTATTCAGACCTTAAAATCAATGTTATATGGAACGAGGATTCTGTTATTCAAGGGGAGTCTCTTCTGGTAAAAATAATTGCGCAGCCTGTAAAGGGTCCGAACCATACCATATACACAAACTTCGGGGCATGCGCCGGAGTGGGGACAAAGACACGTCTCTTCGGGCTTCTCGGAGGAGAGTGGGCGTCAGGGCCGGGATACGGTCTTGACTTTAATTTCAACATAGAGTGCGACGACAATCCTCCTTTTTTCCCCGGCGAGAATGCAAAGGGGGATGACGTTGTAGATTTTCTCTCTTTGATTCCGGACCTTGCCGGGAAGAGCGGAGGCAAGGTTGGAGCGCTTCTTGACGACAAGGGAGACACGCTTCTTCTATATCCGAAGGACGGCTCATCCGGAGCATCCGACGTGATGGGGCTTTTTGATTTTTTGTCGCTCCGACTCTCCGCCGGATTCAAAACGGAGAACGGACTTGTCAGGGTTATGACCTATACGGATAATTCTGTCGTCAAAAGGTTTTCTCAGCTTGAATCTTTCGACAACAGATATGACACCCTTTACATGCGCGTCTTTATAGATTCATTCGCTCCCCAGAATTCTCTAGGATACTTATATCTTGAAAATCCTTCATACAGGGTAGATTTGTACAGAAGAATAGGACTCTGTCTTCAGGCATTCGGCATCACTATAGGCTCTACATACTGGGTTGACGAGGATTTTTATGAATTCATCGGAATAAGAGATATGGAGCTCCATTCAAGCGTGCCAGATTATGACAGGGTGAGGGCAGTGCCCATCAAGGTCATAGGAGAACCCCTGTACAGGCCGGACCTCATGGTGCGGCAGTTTTTCCAGTTCGCAAAAGACAGGTGGGGAAATCCGGTTGATTTTGTTCAGGCCGGAGTCGCTACTGACATAGGAATCCAGTATGAAAATGTCTTTGATGATATAAGCGACACATCCGTTATGGAGATAACAATAGATAATGTGCATAAATTTTATACGACTATCGATTCTCTTTCTGGAGGCGAGGGCGGATGGTATATGTTCAATTATACCTTCCCCGAAACGGGAATACACAAAATTGAAGCTGAGATAAATTACAATCATGCTGTAGAAGAAATAGTCTACTCAAACAACAAGCGCTCCTCAATCATAGAAGTCGTTTCACCTATGAAGCACGTCATGATTGAGATAAAAGACTCGCTCGGCATGAGGATAACTGATGACAGTGTCTTTACGGTAAATTCAAATTACGGTGTAAGTGAACTGTATAAAGGCACTGATACGCTCTTTCACGCATACCTGCCGGGGAACGACACAGTTCTATTCACAATGATACCGGATACTGGAACCGACTATGCTCCGACTTCTTTCTATCTTGTGACAAACTCGATTCCCATAGACAGTTACTTTATATCCAAAGAAATGTACAGATTCGGATCGATAGAGGGCTCTGTGACAAATCAGAAGGGGGATCCGATTCCCAATGCCAACGTCACAATAGGAGCTTATTCAACAACGACAGACAGCGAAGGGGTCTATATGTTTGACAGGGTCATACCTCTTCCAGACACTTTCAAGTTTCTTGCAAAGGTCTCACATCCTGCATTTCAAGATTACTTTGAATATATTGCATTCTCTTCAAACGACAAACTGAAAATCCCATTCATTCTGTCAACCGCTGACAGCATTGCTCCCAACGGAGTAAGACAATACCTTGACGGGTACTGGTATGTGAGCGGAAAATACAGATGCGTTAAAACAAGGAGCTTGCTCGCCTCATTCATAGGCACAGACGATTTTTCAGGAATCTACTCTGTTGAAACGCGCACCCCTGCAACTTCCTGGACCGAATATAAAGTCGGCGAACCGGGAGTCGATAATGCAGTCACATTCGCCCTCTCTCTGGATGAACCTGCCTTTAACGGATGGACAAGCTATTTTTACAGATTCAAAGATCTGGCAGGAAACATATCCGATTCAATAAAGGATTCGGTTATAATGGTGGTTGACGGCCCCTCCGGAAATTTCAACCTTCAAAACACTGTTGTCTACTCCCCATCCGCAAACCTTCTCCTGTCAGCGTCGGATTCGATGTTTCATGTAAGATACGTTCAGCTTGCCGTCACCGGATATCCCTCTTTAACCCAGTATCTTCCTTTCTCAGCATCTCCCGTATCAATAACTCTCCCGAATGAAACCGGTGTTTATGAGATATCTGCAACCTTTGTGAACAGCGAGAACTGCTGGGGGCATAGCGCCATTGACACTGTTACATACAATGAGAGGGGTTCTCTCGTTTTGAATAACGGAGTTAACGTCACAAACGGACTTAACGTGCCTGTTGAGGTCTACCCTAAGACGCTGAGCACATCCAACTCGATCAATAATGACAAGAGAGAAGGGACAAGCTATTCGCAGACATTCATTCCGAATACGGATATCATACAGGCGACTGGAATTCTCTTCACTTTTGTCGACAGCGGAGGAGTCTTTGTGGGAATATATACCGACACTTTCGACGGCATATGGCATACTCCCAAAACGTGCCTCGGAACGGCATTTGTAGATACGGCAGATTACGGCTGGAAATACGTAATGTTTGAGCCGGCTGTTGCAGTGAATTCTTCAGAGCTTCACCATCTTGTGCTTTACAGCGATTACTTCAACTACTACAATCTTAACGGAGGAGTGCGGGTATCGACGGATGACGCTTCGTATCCTTCAGGCACAATGCTTTACAATCCCTCTTCTATGGGGTGGTACAACCTTAATGTGGATATGGCTTTTAAAATCTATACATCTGCGGATTCATTATGGCTGTCAAATTATCAGGATTTATCAAGCCATACAACATACACCTCATCCTATCCTTCTTCATGGAACCTCCTTCCGGGTGCAGGGTATAAGACTGTTTACGGAGAGTTTTTCTCAGGCGGAAGCGGAACCGGAATCATTTCAGACGGAATTATATTTGACAATGAACCTCCCTACGAATGTTCAATCTCCCTCAACAGAAACTCATTGTACACAAACGAACCCAACTGCACGGTTTTCTGCTATTATAAAGAAAACATTTCAGAAATGGCATCGGTAGAAATCAACGGAGTTTCATACGGAAATGTGCAGAGCGGTTACACGGTGACTGTGAACTTTGATGACACTTCAACCGGGACCAAAACAGTGACGGCAAGATTTTATGATGATATGGGAAACTATTCTTCCCCGATGACAAAATACATTGATTATGACAAAAACGGAATCTCTTTCACGCCCCTCTTCAACAATTCATCTTCAAAATACATTCAGTCGAGATATCCCATTCTCAACATAAATACTGCAAAATCCGTAACTCCAGATTCCGTGAGATTCTCCGAGGATATAACGGATAAGGGAATTTACAAACCGTACAACAGCTCCTATTCATGCACTCTTCTCGCCGACAGATTCGCGCACACCATGTTCGTGGAGCTGAAAGACAATTACGGACACGTCACACGCTCTGTTCTCTCCGCATACGTAGATTCGACAAAGCCGGAAGGTATGGATTATGCAACCGACGGAGGCTCGATGATTCCGTACACAAATACTCTCTCCTTCTCTTGGGGCGGAAATCCATCGGATCCTGAGAGCGGAATTGAAGGAGTGTACGGCAAACTTACAAACGGAAGCGGATCGACTGTAGAGACATTCAAAATAAACCCTCTCAATACCGGCATAGAAAAAACAGCATCATTCTCGAGATATGAAACTTACTACCTGAAGCTTTATTCTGTAAACAATGCCGGAATCTCATCCGATACCGTCACAACTGACGGAATTGTGATGAACACCCCACCCGTTGACCTGAATCTGGTATATCCCTATGAAGGTGAATCTGTATCAAACAGACCCTCATTCACTTTAAGGGCTTCAGACGGAGACCCTGACACTATGCTTAAGTATGTGGTAGAGATAGCGACTGATGAAATGTTCTCAAACATTGTGCGCACTTTCGACATGAGGATTTCAACCGACCTCTGGTCAAAGGAGAGTTACTGCTCAGAAGAGGATGCGGTTCTGTCGATAGATGAGGCGAATGAGCTTGAAGTTGATTCTTCATACTACTGGAGGGCGAGGGTCTATGACCCCATCTCTTCGGCTTCTTCAGGCGCAAGGTCATTCACCTGCGGATTTCAGGGTGTTGAAGCGTCATACTCCCTTTCAATGCAAGATTCTCTCTTCAAAATGAAGATTAATTCAAACATGGTCAAGAACAGAAAAGTCACAGTAAATCTGAGCATTCCCAGACAGTCAGAGCTTAATGTGCGTATCATCGACGCCAAGGGCTCTGTGGTAAAGGTGCTCTTCGACTCAATGATTGGAAGGGGAGGATTCAATTTCGAATGGGACCTCTCTGACAACAAAGGAGCCCATGTGGCCTCCGGAATATATTTCATAATGGCCGAATATGAGGGAATGCGTGAAAAAATAAAAATCAACCTTGTTAAATGAAAGGAGAATGATGGTTAAAAGAATCGTAAACAAAAAAGAAATTTTCATAACAGGCGCACTGATTGCAGTCGCCCTTATCTGGGGATTGCTCAACTTTGAAATTCTTTTGAATCAGGGGGGCGACAACGGAAGGTACATAATGCTGGGCCGGTCGATTATGGAGGGGAAGTTCATGAAGGAGATAAACACTTTCAAAGAGAATCTCCACACGCAGTATCCTCCGTTCTTTCCGCTGACTCTTTCTTTCATTATGGCTATCTTCGGAAAAGAGAACATATTCATGATGAAGCTCTTTTCTTTTGTTTATTATCTTCTCTCCGTATTCTTTTTCTACAGAGTTCTGAACCTTTATCTGAAAGAGAAAGTGCTTGTTGCCTCTTTGACGATTCTCTTCATATTCTGCAACAACATAGTGGACTGGTCATCCCTTATTCTCACTGAATCGCTTTTCATTCTGACAATCATACTCATTCTCTACTCGTTCAAAATGTACGATTCAACCAAGAGAAAATCATACTTCTATTCTTTGATGGTTTTTTCAACCCTCTCAGTATTCATGAGGGGAAACGGGTTGCTGGTCTTTTTCCCGCTCGCTCTCTATTTTCTGACGAAGAAAGAGAAAAAAAATTTCCTGATAATGTGCGGATTCGCCCTTCTTTCACAGGCATGGGGATTCTACGTTTACTTGTCCACGGGCGAAGGGTCTCTCTATTTCAGACAGGTTCTATACAAGAACTGGTATCTCCCCCACCTTGGAATGATAGACGGAAAGACATTCGCCAACAGACTTATTTATAATTCGCTTAATTACTTCACCACTATTATTCCCACGACATTCACAGCCACTATCTCTCCGAAAATCCAATACGGAGCTGTTCTTGTTGTTTATATAACCTCTTTGGCGTGGGGAGTTGTCCTGTTCATCAAAAGAAAGATGTTTTTTGAACCTCTCTGGCTGGCTGTTAACATGTGCATGCTTCTGCTTTGGCCTGAAAACTTCACCACCCCGCGCTTTTTCGCACCGTTTATATCGCTTTTGTTCGTTTTTATCGGAAGCGCATTCTCCGCCTATAAAAGAGTTGAGATTGTATATTTCCTGTCGATTGGCTTTATAGGTATTTCTGTCTTTCTGAACATTTATGAGCTTTCAAGGGAGATCCCGAGAAAGGTCTATATTCTGTCAGAGACGAATTTCGACTTTCGAGATGACAACAGAATGAGAGTTCAGACCGGAATAAGAACATTCTTTGATATAGCGATATGGGCAAAGGATTCAATACCGGAAGATGCTGTAGTAATGACAACGAAGGCGGAGCTTTTCTACATCCATTCCGACAGAAAGGCAGAGATATTTCCCTATACAGACAATGATTCGATAATCATTGAGTACATGAAAGAGAGGAATATAAACTACGTGATGTATGAAAATGCGCCCAATCAGGGCCGTTTGGCAAATCTGACCATAAACAAATTCATTCTTAACCATAAGGAATGGTTTGAAATGGCGCACACGGTTAAGGAGAGGCCGAATTACATTCTTTTGAAGCTTGTGCGGCAGTTTTGAAGAGAGACGAGTCATTGACAAAATCTTTGCTCTGATTTACAATATAAAAAAAGGAGAATAAATGAAATTTTTAATGACGATAAAGCCGGCGGTTTTCCTGCTCATAATAATACTCTTCTTCCTTCCTTTCGCTCAGATACGCTGCGACTCAACAGTGATAACCGAAATGAAGGGAATAGACTTTGTGACCGGAAAGGAGATAGAGAGCGGAAAAAACGATTCGGATGGTCCGTCAAAGGTTGAGCCGAACAAATTCGCAGTAATCGCATTCTTAGCCGCAATATTGGGTTTTTTCATTTCATTTTTCTCCCAAAAAATAATGCTGGCTCTCGGAGAGATTGTCTCTCTTGTCGGAATGGTCATGCTTCTTCTATTTAAAAACGACCTCGAAACTCAAATCATCCAAACAAAGGAATCTTTCGGCCTGATTGCCATCAACTACCTCTTTGCATTCTGGGCGTCATTCGCTTTATTTGTTTTTTATGTCGTTTTTTCGCTGTCCGTTCTTCTTTCGCAGAAGAAAGGATAGATTTTGCGCCGGATTTTAAAACAAAGTATGGAGGAAAAATGGTCCGTTTTGTTTTTGTTGTTTTGATTTCATTTCTTTCATTGTTTGCATTTTCTTCAACTCTAACCATAGTGCTTGAAGATTCGTCTTTTCCCTGCGAGGTCTTCTTGAATGATTCTTCGCTCGGAGAAATCAAGGACTCCCTTATTCTTGAAAGAGATTCCGGAACGTACAGGGTGTCCATGTTTTCAAAACCTGTTCTCGACAAGGACACCCTTCTTGACCAGTCTTTACTCAACGATACTGAAAAGAGCGTAACAGCCTTAGAAGAAACAAAGATGCAGGAAACTCTCAATGCAGGAACATCAATTCTCTTTCTTCCGAAAGGCGAATCTGTCAGAACTGTAGTAAAAAACAATCAGGTGAGCAAACTGATAGGAACAAAATCGAACGGACTGAAAACCCTCTGCTGCATTGGAGGAGCCGGAGGAGGCTGCATTGTCATCGGAGGAGTCACCCTCGGAGCGGGAGTTTTGGCTCTTCTCGGGTGGGGAATATATATGCTGATAACAGAGGGTCTTCCGGATTTGGATTGACGTGAAAAAAATATATATTTTATCATTCATTTTCATTCTTGGTTTCTCTGTGTCAGGCGCAACACTGAAAATAATTCTAGAAGACGCATCATCTCCATGCGAGGTTTTTCTCAACGGAAACTCAATAGGAGTAGTAAAGGATTCAATACTCTTTAGCAACATAGACGAAGGTTCATATAAGGTGTCCATGTTTTCAGAGAGGGTATTTGACGAGAAGAGCGATTCGGTTACATCCGCTAACGACAAGAGAGTCAGGAATCTCGACAAAGAATCAATGAGGAGCGCAATTGCATTGGGAACGGAATCTGTTTTTCTGTCCGAAACAGAATCAAAATCAGTCATTCTGAAAAACAAACAGGTAGCCGCGCTTATCAAGGAAAAAAAGCCAAACAACAAACCATTTTGGTGCTGTTTCGGCGGCGGAGCAGGATGCTGTTTAAGCGTGCTTGCGGCATCTACAATAATGGTGTGGCTTAACAATACAGTCTTTGCCAAATAGCCTTAATCAGTCGGAATAGATGCAACACATCATGCCGCCGGAGTATATTGCGCTCATTCGCACATCACCACGCGCGGATCTTTTAAGTATACAGCGAATGCCAACCCTTCGTGTCCGTTCCCATCGGCATAATTTTCTGTTTTTCTTGACTTGAATTAAATAAATGTTATAATCTGTTCTTATTTTTATAAGGAGTTTTATGATAGAGAATCTGATAGAGTCGGTTAAAAATGCAGAATCAAAGGCAAAGAACATTCTCTCAGACGCAAAGATAGAGGCGACTGAAATTCTTTCAAAGGCTGATACCGAAGCAAAGAAGATTCAAAAGCTTGCAGTTGAGCAAAAAATGAAAATGATGAAGGAAGCAAGGGAAGCGGGAATTTCAGAGGCTCAAAAGATTTTTGAATCTCAGAAAAAAGAGAGTGAGAGGAATCTTGAAAACCTTGAATCGATTGCGAAGAAGAACTCTCAGAATGCCGTAAGCGCAGTTCTTAAGGAGATACTGAAGTAATGGCTGTTGCGAAGCTGAAAAAACTGCTTGTGGCAGTCCACACATCACAGGAAAAACCTCTTTTATCAGAAATAAAACTTCACACAGTTTCGGAGATAAATCCATACATTCCGTCTGGAGAGCGCGAAAAGAAGAAGATAAAGCAGAAGAGCGAAAATCTTTCCTTGATACAGCAAAGCCTTGACATTCTCGGCTCATATAAAGGGGTCTTCGGTTTATTGGCTTCAATGGCTAAGATTCCCGTCAAAAGAAGCGAATTCATGGAGATTTCCAAAAGAAATGACCTTTTGAAAACAGCGGAAGATATTTTGAAGCATAATTTAGAGAGAGAATCGATCCTTGCAAAGATTAAAACTGTAAAATCAGAGATAAACCACCTTTTGGTATGGAAGGACTACAAGGGCAACCTTGAAGACATCGGCGACTTTCCGCTCTATTGCGTGCGCCTTGGAAAGATAAACAAAAAGAACTGCTCATTTGAAGAGTTTTCTGAAAAACTAAAAAACCTTGAAGTGTCACTCTCCGAAATCTTTTCTGACAATGAAACAACCGTCTGTCTTCTTGCCTTTCACAGAAATTTCAAAGAAAATGTGGATGAGGTCATTACCTCCTGCGCATTTGAGGAGAGCGAACTTAAGAATTATCAGTCGACTGTCGAAGAGAATATTCTTTTGCGGCGCCAGATGATTGATAATCTCAATGGAAAGGATGAGGCAGAGAAGAAGACTATAAGAATCCTGATGGAAAAGCACGAGAAGGATTTGACGATTTACTCGGAGTATCTCGCAGCGGAAGAGCAGGTAAAAGAGGCTCTTGCAGGACATTACAAGACAGATTCCGTATCTTTTTATACCCTGTGGGTCAAGGAGAAAGAGGCGGATAGAGTTAAAAAACTCACTGAGAAATTTCCATTTTCCAACATTATCGACATCGAACCTGATGAAGGCGAGATGCCCCCCATACTTCTTGAGAACAACAGATACGTGAAGAATTTTGAAATGGTGACAACTCTCTTCGGAGTGCCCCGCTACTTTGAAGTCGACCCCACGCCTTACATATCGGTCTTCTTCGCAATGTTCTTCGGACTATGCATAACCGATGCGGTTTACGGCATACTTCTTATGGCAATCTCTGCGTTTGCGGCCTATAAATACAAAAACATCCGCTCCTTCATGATATTCATGTTTTTCGGCGGCTTCTGGACGATGGTTATGGGAGCGCTCTTCTCCGGATGGCTGGGAGATCTGCCGTCCTATATCGGGTTGGGCGATTTTTTCGGCAGAATAGCCCTTTTGGGAGACCCTGTAAATACAAATGAGGGAGCAATGAATTTCTTCCGCCTCTCCCTTCTTCTCGGAGTTATTCATATATTCTTCGGTCTCTTCATAAAGCTCTTTGACCTATTGAAGAACAAAGATTATGCGGGAGCATTCTTCGATGCATTTGTGTGGATACTCTATATCGGCTCTCTGGTTATTCTCTTTCTCGGCACTGACATAGCAGTCTCCATGCAGATTGTTTCAAAACCCCTCGTCTCAGGCGCAGTCTCGAAGATTCTTCTTTACACTGTGCTCTTCTCGGTTGCTGTTATAGTGCTCTTTGCAAACAGGAGCGAGAAAAACTGGGTGATGCGCATATTTATGGGATTTTTAAATGCCACGATAATCGGCGGAGTCACTGCTTACGTGGGTGACATACTCTCCTACATACGCCTTATGGCATTGGGTTTAACGAGCGCCGGAATAGGCGTTGCCATGAACAAAATCGCATTCACGATGAAGGATATTCCGTACGTGGGGATAATCTTCACTGTAATCATAATAATCGGAGGACACCTTTTCAATTTTGCCATCAACCTTCTCGGAGCATTCGTTCATACGATGCGTCTCCACTTTGTGGAATTTTTCGGAAAATTCTATACTGGGGGAGGCGTTGAGTTCAAAAGGTTCAGAGAGGATTATAAAAACATAGTAATTATAGATGATTAAAGGAGGAAACGATGAACCAGATTCTTTTGCTGAATTCAATATTTTCGCAGACGCCGGTTGTCGACACGGTCAAGACCGTAGTTGAAACAACGACTGCATCAGCTCCGGCTTCTCAGATGGGCTTCATACTCGCGCTTCTCGGCGCGGCAGTTGCCGCACTCTTTGCCGGAATAGGCTCTGCAATAGGAATAAACTATCCGGCAAGGGCTGCCGACGGAGTCTTGAGCGAATCCCCGGAAAAGTTCGGATCCCTCTTCCTTCTCGTTGCTCTTCCCGGAACTCAGGGTTTTTACGGCTTTGTCGGCGCATTCCTGCTACTCGGAAAGCTTCCGAAGGTAACGACTCTTGAGCAGGGTCTCGCCCTCTTCATAGCGGCGATACCGGTCGCCATAGCCGGCCTTGTTTCAGCCATATATCAGGGAAAGGCCTGCGCCGCAGGAGTGGCTCTAGTGGCAAAGCGCGCTGACCAGGCGATGAAGGGAGTTATCAATGCGGCTTTGATAGAAACATACGCGGTTCTGGGGCTTCTAGTGTCATTCTTCCTTATAAATGCGGTCAAGCTGTAAGGAATCAAAATGGCTGAATTAGAGAATCTTTCAAAAAAGATACTTGATGACGCCAATAGGGATGCCGAAGCATTGAAAAGCGAGGCAAAGAGCCGGGCAGAATCAATAATTAAAAAGAGCCGGGAGGAAGCTGAAAATCTTCTTGTTGAGGCAAAAAGCATATCCGAATCTCTCTATAAAGAATCCCTGGAAAAGAGAATCTCTCAGAATAATGCATTGAGAAGGCAGGAGCTGCTTTCAAAGAAGCTTGAACTTGTCGAACAGATTTTAAAGAAGGCAAGAGAGGAAGCTGTAAAGATTGATAAGGAAGTTTACAGGGAGTATTTCAAAAAGAATGCATCTTCAGTCAAAGTAACAGAGGGAGAATTTTTAATAGGGTCAAAGGAGAATCTCGTGGACGCTTCATTCGTGAAACAGATTTTCAAACCGGCGAAGCTCTCTGAATCAAAGGAAAGCGCTGATTTTGAATACGGAATAAAGGTGATTTCGGGAAGAACCCACTATACCCTCTCTCTTCTTTCGGATATAGATTACACAAAAGAGAAGCTTTTAGCTCTCATAAACAGGGAACTCTTCGGGGGAGAGAATAAGTGAGCTTATTTGAAATTGAAGCGAAAGAATTCGGAGACTATCTCTTCTCGTCCGGCGAGCTGACAGAAAGAGAACGTGAATTTCTCACAAAAGAGGAATTTGAAAGGATGCTGTCGTCGCAGACGAAAGAGGATTTTTTGAGAGTTTTAAATGAGACCTATTACTCAAAGTACGTTGAGGACGCGCGAAAGAGCGGAAGCCTTGAATCAATGACAGAACAGGAGACAGTTCTTTCCATAGAGTATCTGAGAGAACATCTGATGGAAGGCCACAGAAATCTCATAGAGTTCTTGATCCTTGACAGGGATATTCACAATGTAAAGGTCATAATGAAATCGGATTATCTGAAAAAAGACCTGAAACACATATTCCTCCGTTCCTCTTACACCTTTGACGACCTTAAAAGCGCCTATGACTCAAAGGACGCGTCAAAGCTTTTAAGCCCGATAAAGGACGTAATGGAGAAACTCTTTGAAATACTCGACGGAAATCAGGATTTCAGGATAATCGAACTGAAGCTTGAGCAGTTTTTCTTTGAGAAACTGACATGTTACGTCGCCTCGTCAAAGTCAGAGCCGCTTATAGAGCTCTTCAAACACAGAGTGGATATGCTCAACATAAAAAACGTATACAGAGCGAAAGTGGCGGGCGAAAAGTTCAAATACGATGAGTTCCTTTACGAGGGCGGCAAGCTTGATTCTCTCTTTTTCAGGCAATTTGAAAACGAGAGCGTCGATTTCTTCGCCCAGTCGATAGAGAGGGGCGAATACACAAAGATGATAATGCAGGGAACCCATCTCCTCTACTCTGAAGATACGTTCGCTTCTTTTGAAAAAAATGAGGAGGAGTTCATTACGAGATTCTTTTTTGAGGCATCAAAATCATCCACATCTTTGGAGAGGGTTCTCGGATTCTTCATCAGGAAGAGATTCGAGGCGCGCTCTCTCAACATTATCTTCAGCGGAATAGCCAACAACATAGCAAGAGAAAAGATTAAACACAGGATACCCGGACTATGACAGCGGCAAAGATAGGCGCGATAGGCGAAAACGACGTGATGCTCATATTCAAGGCTGTGGGCGTTGAGGTCTTTCCCACCGAGAGCAGGGAGGAAGGCGCGGCAGTCCTCTCAAAGCTTGTCAAGGAAGGATATGCCGTGATATTCATAACAGAATCAATGGCCGTTTCTCTGGACGTTGAGATGAAAAAGTACTCATCCAGAATGCTGCCTTCAATAGTGGTTGTTCCCGGACTCAAAGAGCGCAACAATTATGCCCTCGAAAGACTGCGCCAGTCGATAATAAAGGCTGTGGGGGCTGACGTAATGAAAGAAAAATAATGGAGTGAAAATGGATAAAAACGGAAAGATCGTCAAGGTGGCAGGACCATTGGTGATAGCAGACAACATGCTAGGAAGCAAGATGTTTGACGTGGTCTTTGTCTCAGAGAAAAAACTCATGGGAGAGATAATAGAGCTCAACCAGGAAAAAGCGTACATTCAGGTGTATGAGGAGACAGAGGGCATAGGAGTGGGAGAGGTCGTCTATCCGACCGGAGAACCTCTCTCGGTCGAGCTCGGACCCGGGCTTTTGGAATCAATCTATGACGGAACGCAGAGGCCTCTCGACAAAATCTACTCTCAGGTGGGCGATTTCATCACGAGGGGAATTCAGGTGAAATCCATATCAAGGGATAAAAAATGGCGCTTCATTCCATTGGTGAAAAAGAATGATTCTGTCAGCGAGGGAGACAAGCTCGGCTTTGTCCAGGAGACAACTCTGATAAAGCATTTCATAATGGTTCCTCCCGGAATGAAGGGAAAAGTCAAGGAGATAAAGGAAGGCGACTTTACAGTTGAAGAAAAGGTCGCAGTTTTGTCAAACGAAGGAAAAGACACTCAAATTATGATGATGCACAGATGGCCTGTAAGAAAACCTCGCCCCTACCTTGAGAAGCTCTCTCCTGAGATGCCTCTCTTTACTGGACAGAGGGTGGTTGACATGTTCTTCCCAATTGCTAAGGGAGGAACTGCATGCGTTCCCGGTCCGTTTGGTTCCGGCAAAACAGTTATTCAGCACCAGCTTGCAAAATGGGCTGACGCCGAGGTTATTGTTTACATAGGCTGCGGAGAGCGCGGAAATGAGATGACTGACGTGCTTTTGGAATTTCCGGAACTGGTTGACCCGAAATCCGGAGAGCCGCTGATGAAGAGGACAGTGCTTATAGCGAATACTTCAAATATGCCTGTAGCGGCGCGAGAGGCGTCAGTATATACGGGAATAACGATAGCGGAATATTTCAGGGACATGGGCTATTCGGTAGCTCTCATGGCTGACTCCACTTCAAGGTGGGCTGAAGCGATGAGAGAGATATCGGGACGATTGGAGGAGATGCCGGGAGAAGAGGGATATCCGGCATACCTTGGAGCAAAGATAGCATCATTCTACGAAAGGGCCGGAAGAGTAAAGTGCCTCTCAACTGAGGAGCGCGAGGGAGCCCTGTCTGTGATTGGAGCGGTTTCGCCTCCAGGCGGAGACCTTTCAGACCCTGTGGTTCAGTCAACTCTTCGAGTTGTAAAGGTCTTCTGGTCATTGGAAGCTCAGCTCGCTTACAGACGTCACTTTCCTGCGATATCATGGCTAAACTCATACTCTCTTTATAATGAAAACATAAAAGATTATATATTAAAAAATGTCTCTGAAGATTACTTTGACCTTCAGGGAAGTTCAATGCGCATACTTGAAGAGGAATCGGAGCTCGAAGAGGTTGTGCGCCTCGTGGGAGTTGACGCTCTCAGCGGTTCCGACAGGCTTATACTTCTCGCCGCGAGGATGATAAGGGAGGATTTCCTCCACCAAAACGCATTCCATGAAATAGACACATACTCATCCGTCGAAAAACAGTACAAGATGCTCTCAGTAATAAATCACTTTTACCAGAAGGCAAAGGAGACTCTTCAAAAGCAGGTGGAAATCTTTTCAATAGAGAACGTTAAGGTGAAGGATAAAATAGCGAGGATGAAGTACACTCCGAAGGAGAATGTCGCTTCCATAGATGAAATAAAAAATGAAATAGACGGGGAGCTTGAAGCCCTGTCGAAAAACATATAAGCGGGGCTAAAGATGATTAAAGAATACAAAGGACTCGTCAACATAGTGGGACCTCTCATACTTGTGGAGAACGTGAAGGACGTCAAGTATGAGGAGCTTGTGGAGATTGAGCTTTCCGATAAGAGCAGGCGCTCAGGAAAGGTTCTTGAAGTGAACCAGGACAAGGCGCTGGTGCAGGTCTTTGAGGGCACGTCTGGAATAGATATTGACGGAACCAAAACACGTTTTCTCGGAAGGGGAATACAGATAGCCCTCTCCGGAGAAATGCTGGGAAAGGTCTATTCCGGTCTCGGAAAGCCCAAGACCAGGAATGACGAAATTATACCGGAAGAGTTTCTGGACATAAACGGCTCTCCGATAAATCCTTTTGCCAGAAACTATCCAAATGAATTTATTCAGACCGGTATTTCCACAATAGACGGACTGAACACCCTTGTTAGAGGACAGAAGCTTCCTCTCTTCTCAGGGTCGGGTCTTCCGCACAACCGCATGGCGGCTCAGATAGCGCGTCAGGCGACTGTTCTCGGAAAGAACGAGCAGTTCGCAGTCGTATTCGGAGCAATGGGAATTACATTTGAAGAGGCGCAGTTCTTCATAGACGATTTCAGGAAGACGGGCGCTCTGACGAGGAGCGTTCTGTTCTTGAATCTTGCCGACGACCCGGCAATCGAGAGAATCGCGACTCCCAGGGTTGCGCTCACGACTGCCGAATATCTTGCATTCAAGAAGGACATGCATGTGCTTGTGATACTCACTGACCTGACAAATTACTGCGAGGCATTGAGGGAGGTCTCTGCGGCGAGAAAAGAGATACCTGGAAGAAGGGGATACCCCGGATATCTTTACACAGACCTTTCAATGATATATGAGAGGGCAGGAAGGATAAAGGGGAAGAATGGATCGATAACAATGATTCCCATTTTAACAATGCCTGAAGATGACAAGACTCATCCGATACCCGATTTGACGGGATACATAACAGAGGGGCAGATTATTCTTTCGCGCTCCTTGCACAGGAAGAAGGTCTCACCGCCGGTCGACGTCCTTCCCTCTCTCTCTCGTCTTAAGGACAAGGGTATAGGAAAGGGAAAGACAAGGGAAGACCATGCGGATCTGTTCAATCAGCTCTATGCGGCATACGCAAGGGGCAAGGAGGCGCAGGAACTGGCAGTGATACTCGGAGAGAGCGCTCTTACTGACACAGACAAACTGTACTTCAGGTTTGCTGAGGACTTCGAACGCGAGTATGTTTCGCAGGGCGAGTATGAAAACAGGACGATTGAAGAGACCCTCAATCTCGGATGGAAGCTCCTTTCCATATTCCCGCGCGAAGAGCTGAAGAGGGTTCGCGATGAAAACATCGACAAATACTACAAGAAGGCAGAATAGTGGTTCTTAAGGTAAATGCGACGCGAATGGAGCTCCAGCAGCTCAAAAAGAGGCTGAAGATAGCAGTCAGGGGGCATAAGCTTTTAAAGGACAAACAGGATGAGCTGATGAGGCAGATGCTCTCTCAGATAAATGAGGTGAAGGAGAAGAGGATGGAGATAGAAAAGAATTTTCAATCCATTCTCCAGTCATTTGTTTTGTCGCAGAGTGAGCTTGGACGCGCTCAGATGGAGGAGGCATTGTCTCTCCCGTCAAAGAGGATGGCTGTGAACGTGGAGACAAAGACTGTAATGTCAGTCAAAATGCCGACATTCAAAAGCGAAGTTTCCGGCAATATAATCTCCTACGGATACATGAACACTTCGGGTGAGATGGACGTTGCTCTTATCAGATTTGATAAACTCATCGAAACTCTCTTCACTCTAGCGGAGATGGAGAAGAGAATTCAGCTCCTTGCAGATGAAATAGACAAGACAAGAAGAAGGGTGAATGCGCTTGAGTACAAGCTGATACCCTCTCTTGAAGAGACCATTAAATTCATAACTATGAAGCTTGCAGAGCTCGAAAGGTCAAACCTTACGAGGCTGATGAAGATAAAGGACATTGTGAGGGAACATTGAAAATAATAACAGGAGGAATTATGAAACATATTTTTGCAGTATTATTCATCGCGATGATTCTCTTCACTTTCGGATGCACGCCGTCGGATTCGGCGAAGAACCTTGGCGGAGAGAACGGACAGGTTGAGGCATACACGCCGCCTGCCGACGGAAAAATAACTGAAGAGCAGATGAACCGCTACATTGCGACTGCGAACATGATG
>JAQVDU010000108.1 GCA_028698175.1 bacterium
CGTTTGTCCCGGTGGTATCTGAATAGGCGTAACCGTCAACGGATACGAAGGTATTTGAGGAATCGGCCGGATTGTCATTGAGTCCTGCATATCCCCATAAAGTCCCTGTCATTCTGTCGAGGTTCGTGGTGTACGGATAGTTGGCGGAAATGATAATTTCCAGAGAATCCCTCTCATAGTACGGCTTAGAGATGATCAGTGTGTAGGTTCCGGCTGGAATTTCATTTATCTCATAGAATCCTGATGCGTCAGTTGTGTCGAGGAATGCCAACAGCGAATCCTCAAGCGAAATAATCGTACCTGAAGAATCGGCAGGATTGTCATTTAGTCCTACATATCCCGACAGAGTGTAGGTTGGGAACTTATTGAGCGTGAAATTCGTAATAGTTCCCCCGCTGAGGAAGAATGTCAATGAGTCAGTGATATAGCCGGTATGCTCAAACACCATTGTGTAAGTGTCCTCCGGAACTGACGTGAAAGCAAATGAGCCGTGAATGTCCGTAGTATCTGCAATCGCCAGCTCTCTGATGGTGACTATTGTGCCTGAAGAATCTGCAGGAGCATCCGAAAGTGATACCTTTCCTGACCAGTTGTATACAACAAGATACTCAATATCATCAGTATTTCTCGGCTGCAGTTTAAATACTCCGAAAGAATAGTCAAGTATTCCGGTGATTGACTTGAGCGTGTCGCCGACTGATGGCACTGTGTATGATGCGAGATTGTCAATAACAAGCGTGTCTCCGCTGAAATTTGTGCACCTCCACTCTCCGTTTCCATCCTGGGATGTCACTACGATAATGCTGTCGAATTTTACAAGCACTCCTTCATATGGTTCAAGCGCTTCACTTACCTCTATTTTTGTTGGATTTATCGCGAGTGTTATCGGAGAGAGGGACGTGCGCTCCATGCCGGGGCTTCTGATTTCTGTTCTGTTGTATCTTTCAAATACGAGACCATGGTATAGCAATACTGTATCGCCTATCTCGAATGTGTCAGGTCCTATATTGCCCTTTATTGCTACTCCGTTCCATGCTCCGTCAGACTGGGCGCCGTAATAAAGCATTGAATCTGCAAAGAATTTGGCTGTTATGACTATAGACTGGCATGATACTGTTTTTGTATTCAATGGAGAATTGCCTGAAATGTCCGTTGTGTATTGAATACCGTATATCGAAGTATCCAGTTTGGCAGGATTGGCGACGCCTGGTGTCTTTTCCATAAAATGTGCATAATCATAATAATTGTTGCCTATCATCGCAGAATTATGCCTTCCCATGTAAGCGAAATAAGAACCGTCTGCAAGGGGTGTTACATCATAAGTGGGCCAGACAAGGCCTCTGAATACTGTATCCGATCCGGAAGGAAGGCCGTAAGTAACAGCATCAAGAGTCACCCTTGATGCCAGTCCTACAGAGTCGTAAACAAGAAGAATATTGTCGCAGGTGCCATTCTGGTAATCTGCGACTGTTCCCACGCTGATATCATAATTGGCTACATTCGTTGATTGCGCTATTACAAAGTAACTGTCAGCCGGTATTACATATCCTCCAAGATCAAGCATATCGTCTGTGGATCCGCCATTTCCGTTTATCACGAATATTTTGACTGAATCAAGAGAGGCTCCGGGCGTTCCCTTCAGTTCTACGTAGCAGTTTGTGTCAGTGCCTGCATTATCATACATGAATTCATTGATAATAACAAATGGCCTTGCAAAGACCAGCAGAGAAAGGAGAGTGAAAATAAATATCAATGCGCTCTTTTTCATTTTTCCTCCTTACTTTATCACATCAACTTTTACAGAGTTTCGATTGCCGTCAATAAGAGTCTTTACAAAGTATGTTCCCGCCTTGGTGTCGAAAACCATATTTTTAATAGCCGATTTGAATATCACTCTTCCGTTGATGTCAATAATTTCAAGGGTTCCCCTTGCGTCGCCTGAAGCTTCTATAAGTATTCCGACATTGCTTAGAGAAGCAACCTTGACACTGTTGCTCTTTTCTGATGAAACGTATATTTCCTCAACAGGATTGACAGCGCCGGGAGTCGGAACGTAAGGTTCAAAGTCGGGGCTTGTCGCCATATTGTACCCTTTATAGTATGTTCTTACGCCGTTGGGTCTCACCGCAAAAGAAGAATCCGGACCGACAGAGTCATTGAGGGCGTTCCAGCCGACCTGGTCCAATCTTACGCCAGTGCCTGTGTAAAGGTAAATATTGTCTCTCCAGGCATCAAGATAGAAGAACTGCGGAAAACTTGTATCGTAAAGAACATAATAACCGTAAGCGGGTATCATAGTGGATGAAGGAATATTGTAGTCGTCGTCGCATACTATTACCCAGTTGCCTATATCGACTGATGTATTTGAATTGTTATAAAGCTCAATAAACTCCACTGTTGCCGAAACTGAGTCAAAAGTATCCGAAGCAAAAACCTCATTGATGAATACGCTACCAGTTCCAAGTCCGGGCGAAGCGACTGATGAATTGACTGCTCCCATTGAAGGAGTCCAGTCCATATTGAAATCATCCGCATTGTCTCCGGTGTCAGAGACTCTTGCGCATGAAAAATTGTAAATCGGCACAGGCGCAGAACCAAGGTCGCCGTATCCTACGGAATCAAGAAGCGTGCCGGTCGTGTTATAGATTTTTATAATTGCTCCGTCGTTCGGTAATCCTTTATCCGCCGCAAAGTTGGCAGTATCCATTGCGAATGACCTGTAGCCTCCGGCAGAGATCGTAAATGATTTGAAAGTTGTGCTGTCTGTTGTTGAAGTTCCCACTACATATATTTTGTAACCGTTGACGTCCACAGATGCGCCGGTCTCGTTGTAAAGCTCTACTGCTTCCGATCCTGTAGGCGTCACTATGAACTCATTGATTCTCAAAGCAAAAAGATTCACAGCTGAAATAAGCAGAAAAACCAAAACAATCATCCTTTTCATTTTGCCTCCTGTGTTATTTTTTATAACAATTTTCAATTTTTCTTTCATGTTTATTCCTTGTTAATTTACGGTTCCGTTCTGTCCATTGTCCTTGCGAACGGAATGACTTCCCTTATGTGCTGTGTCTTTGTAACCCACTGGACAAATCTTTCTATGCCCATTCCGAATCCTGCGTGGGGAACGCTTCCGTACCTTCTCAAATCAAGATACCATTTGAATGCATCCTGAGGAAGTTTGTGCTCTTCAAGACGTTTTAGAAGCACGTCAATAGATTCTTCTCTCTGGCCTCCTCCGATTGTCTCTCCGTAACCTTCGCCTGCAATCATATCGAACCCGAGGGCAAGTTTGTCGTCATTTTTATCATGCTTCATGTAGAATGCCTTTATCTCTGAGGGATATCTGTGTACAAAGACCGGTCTGTCAAATTCCTCTGAAATTGCCGCTTCATCCGGCGCGCCGAAGTCGTCTCCCCATTTGATTTCAATTTTCTTTTTCTGAAGAAGCGATATTGCGTCAGTGTATGAAAGCCGATAGAATGGTTTTTTGATGTTCTCAAGGGGTTTTGTATCTCTTTCGAGAATTTTAAACTCCTCCTGCCGCCTTTCAAGAAGCTTCTGCAACACATAAAACACCATATCCTCAGCAAGCTGCATGTCCTGATCAATATCGAAAAAAGCCACTTCCGGTTCAATCTGCCAGAATTCGGTCAGATGACGCCTTGTCTTTGACTTCTCGGCTCTGAATGCAGGTCCGAAACAGTAGACCTTTCCGTAGGCAAGGGCTGCGGCCTCCATGTAAAGCTGTCCTGACTGAGAGAGATAGACTTTCTTGTCGTCAAAGTAATCAACTTCAAAGAGGGTTGTGGTGCCTTCGCAGGCCGATGGAGTGAATATCGGCGCGTCAATGCAGAGAAAATCAAGGTTGTTAAAAAACTCTCTCGCATAAAAGATTGCATCGGAGCGTATCTTCATAATCGCCATCTGACGCTTCGAACGGAGCCACAGGTGTCTGTTTGACTGAAGAAAATCAACGCCATGCTCTTTGGGCGATATTGGGTAATCAACGGATTTTGATAATATGTTGAAATCATCAATTTCTATCTCAACGCCGAGAGGAGAGCGTTTGTCTTCCTTCACCAAGCCTGTTACCTCAACAGATGTCTCCTGTGTGAGTTCTTCAAATCTATTTATTCTCTCCTGAGTGTGGTTGGGATGAAAGAGAACGCACTGAACTATACCCGTTCCGTCCCTAAGCATCAGGAAAGATATTTTTCCGCTAGAACGGGTGTTGTAGACCCAGCCCTTAAGGGTTAACTTCTCACCTATTTGCTTTTTCAGTTCTGAAATGTACAAACTCTTCAAAAAACCTCCGAAAGAAAATTTTTTTGTGGGCAGATCATAAGCCGAATTCTGTTAAACTGGCCATCTGTCTTGAACATCCGTCACCGGATGCTTCATGCGATCTACCCGAGGTATAGGCCGGGCTAGCCAACCTCTGTTTGATCTTGCTCCGGATGGGGTTTGCCAATCAGCCGGTTGCCCGGACTGATGGTGAGCTCTTACCTCGCCTTTTCACCCTTACCAGCAAAAGCTGGCGGTTTATTTTCTGTTGCACTTTCCGTGGGCTTTCGCCCCCCGGGTATTACCCGGCATCCTGCCCTGCGGAGTTCGGACTTTCCTCAAGCCAAAGCTCGCAGCCAGCAATCTACCCACAATTAATAAAATTATATGTATTTTATATATAAAAGTCAAGTGTCAGGGGCAAATTGCAGAATAAAAACATCTACTCAAAACGGGAGATTCAATCACCTCCCGTCAGACATAGATTATTTATTTGATAACTATAATTTTTCTTGCTTTATTAGTTCTGTTGCCGAAGTCAAGAAAATACTCGCCGCTTTTAAGCGAAGAGAGATTCACTTCATTTATGCAATTCGGTTTAAGAAGTATTCTGTCGACTCTTTGACCCGCTGAATTGAATATCTGACACTCTAAAGGATTTGTCTTTTCAGAGATGATTTTTACAAAGAGAATCTTGTTTGTCATGCTTTGGAAAAGAGATATCTCGTTAACGCCGTCTTTACTGTTATCATTTAGAAAATCCTGATTCAACAGTCCTGTCTGATAATAAAAAGGCATCCTCATAGATTTTATTAAAGGACCTCTCTCCGAATGAACCGGCTGAACGGAAAAATAGAATGCAGAGTCGCTTTGATTCAGCTGCAGAAAAGTGTCGGCCGAAACCGTCGCGTAGAGAGAGTCCTTGACAAAACGCGTGACAGGATAGATATCGTCAATATAGAACCCTGGTCCGAAAGTGCCGTCGTCGAACATAACTCTCGTTCTTATGAATACCTCCTTCCCTGCATAATCCGAAAGGGATTTGGAATAATACTTCCACCCAAAGCTTGATTCATTGAATATTCCGCCAATCGTGTCAAAGGCAAGATACTCCATTCCGTCCTCGCTTATCTCAACAAGAGCCATGTCAAAGGAATCTTCAAGGTCATACCAAAGCCAGCAGCTGAATGAGTCAGAAATGTCAATCTTAGAAGAATAAATTGGTTCGCACACAGAGTGAGAAAAAACAATATTCTGTGCCATTAAGGAATTCGGTA
>JAQVDU010000109.1 GCA_028698175.1 bacterium
GTCATACTGCGGAAACGACCTGTGAGGAAATATGTTTGAAATATTAAAAATTTCACTCAGGCAGGGAAGACAGTACATCAATGACGTAAAAAATGCGGCTGTCAACAAAATGTTTCGCGGATTCCCCGAAGTGCGGAAAACAGAAGTGAACAATGAAGATGTAAAAAACCTTTGCCCTGCTGACGCGATAGAATCGTCGCCCCTTTCGGTTGACCTGGGTAAGTGCATTCTGTGCGGGAAGTGCGAAAGAACTCTCGGCGAGAGCGTGATAAAATTCACGAACGAGCACAGGATCTCATCCGATTCCAGAGAAAAGCTCATCATCACATCAAAGACGAATTACAAAGAGTGGGCGGCTGAATCTATACGACAAAGAAGCGAGATTCATCAGCTTTTTAACAGGTCATTCAAGCTGCGTTCTGTCTCCGCCGGCGGGTGCAACGGCTGCGAGATGGAGCTGAACGCATGCTCAAACGTCAACTTCGACATGGGAAGGTTCGGAATAGACATTGTTGCCGGTCCGAGGCATGCAGACGGAATAATTATAACAGGACCCATAACAGAAAACATGGCTGAAGCGCTTGAAGAGACATACAACGCAGTGCCTGAACCGAAAGTCATTATACTTGCTGGAGCATGCGCCATTTCAAAGGGTCTCTTTTCAGAGTCGGATTCACTCAAAAGGGAATTTATTGAAAAACATAAAATTGACCTTTATATTCCCGGCTGTCCGGTTCATCCCCTGACAGTGATAAACGGAATACTCGGTTTTCTGAAGAGATAGAGACTTTTTTTCCTTGAACAGATATCATTGACTTTTATCTGAATATGGTGTTTAATCTTTTTGGGGAGCTGCTTTAAGCGGCTGAGATAGCGGTGAGCCCGCTGACCCTTGAACCTGATGCAGGTAATTCTGCCGTAGGAAAATCCTAAGAATCAGGTTCACCCTGATTTTTTTTATTTTAAACGGAGGAAAAATATGCTTGATGACTCAAAGGTGAGCGCGCTTATTATAGACGCGTACTTTAAAAAGCTCAAGGACTCACTCCATCTAGACGCTGCCATCGTGGGCGCCGGTCCATCCGGACTTGTTGCGGCCACACTCTTGGCAAAGGACGGGTTCAATGTGGCGGTATACGAATCCAAACTGGCTCCCGGAGGCGGAATGTGGGGCGGCGGAATGATGTTTAATGAGATTGTAGTGCAGAGAGAGGCCATTGAGGTTCTTAAAATGTTCAATGTGAGATTGAAAGAGCATGAAGACTCCTATTTCACGTGCGATTCTGTTGAGTGCACCTCAGCTCTTATCAACTCTGCGGTGAATTCCGGAGTCAAACTCTTCAATCTTGTAAAGGTTGTTGACACTGTCTTCAAGAATGATTCGGTGTGCGGACTTGTGATAAACTGGACTCCTGTCGAGCATATGGGGCTTCACGTTGACCCTATAACCGTATATTCAAAGGTTGTTATGGATGCAACGGGTCATCCTGCAGAGCTTGCCAACACTCTCGTAAAAAAAACCGGAGTAAAGCTTGAGACTCCGTCCGGCGGTTTTGAGGGAGAAAAACCTATGAATGCGGAAGAGGGAGAGAAACAGACAGTAGAAAACACAAAGGAAATCTACAAAAATTTCTTTGTATCCGGAATGGCCGCAAACGGCGTGTGCGGAGGATTCCGCATGGGGCCGATTTTCGGCGGGATGCTTTTATCAGGCCGGAAGGCATACAACCTTATGAAAGAGAAGATTGAAAGAGGATAACAATGAAGAATCCAAGAATCCAAGCACCGTCCCCAAGAATAATGGATGTAAATGTAAACCGGCTTTCAGAAGCTCTACGAGTGATAGAGGATGTTGTCCGGTTTCATGTAATGGATGAAGATCTCTCTAAGAGAGTGAAGAAGATAAGAGCTTCTTTAGATTTGTACAGAAAAGAGCAAAGAAAAGATACTCTGTTTTCAAGAGCGAGCGAAACTGATTTCGGCAGAAAGATTTCTTATGACAAAAACAAGAGAGACGGGATTGAAAGCATACTTGGAAGCGCTTTCGGAAGGGCTCAGGAGTCGTGCAGGGTGCTTGAAGAATTTTCAAAGATAAATAAAAGCTCTGCAGAGAGTATGAAAGAGATGAGGTACTCTCTGTATGATATTGAGAGGGCATCCGTCATACTGCTTCATAGAAGAAGATTCACCGATGATATGGGTCTCTATCTGATAATGACAAATCCAAAGACAGGGTATGAGAAACTGACAGAGGCCGCTGTGAAGATGAATGTGAAAGTCATTCAGTTGAGGGATAAAATCATGGAGGGGCGAGACCTTCTACGCACTGCAAAAGCGATTAAGTCAATAGTGAAAAATTCCGACACGCTTTTTATAGTGAATGACAGATTGGACATAGCACTCTTGTCGGATGCGGACGGAGTTCATTTGGGTCAGACGGACATACCGGTGGAAGAGGCGCGAAAAATTTCAAAAGACCTTATAATCGGAAAATCAACCCACAATCCGATCCAGCTTAGAAGAGCTTTGAAAGAACAGCCGGATTACGTGGGCATCGGGCCTATTTATCCGACAGATTCAAAAAGGATTAAGGACAGGGTTCTCGGCTTGAAAGATGCTAATCGCATGTTTGAAGCTTCGTCTGTTCCATCTGTTGGAATAGGCGGAATAAAGGATCATAATATCAAGGATGTCTTAAATATAGGATTCACCAACATCGCAGTTCTCTCCTTCATCGCGGAGAGCGGAAATCCAGTAAGAGAAATAAAAAAAATCCAATCAGCTTTAAGGAGAAAAAATGACTCTAAGAGATGATGCGTTGAAGAACAATATCACGGATGAGATGAAGATTGTAGCAAAATATGAATCAGTAAGCGAAGCATTCATACTTAAAGGGCTTCAAAACGGAAGTATAGCCATTCCCAATAATATCAAAAGAAGAAAAAAGATTTTGTATGCCATTGGAGATGGTTTGTCAGTAAAGGTCAATGCAAACATCGGTTCATCTCCATACCACGTGGACGTTGACGAAGAGATCCTCAAGCTAAAGACGGCAGTGAATGCCGGAGCGCACTCTGTAATGGACCTATCGCTGGGAAGCAGGATAAAAATCATTCGGAGAAAAATTCTGGAAGAATCTCCCGTCATGGTGGGCACTGTGCCGATATATGAGACGGGCTTTGACCTTTCGGCTGCGAAGAAAGACATTGTTGAAATGACGATAGATGATTACCTGAAGACTGTGGAGGAACAGGCAAAGAGCGGCGTGGATTTCATGACAGTGCATTCCGGAGTGACCCTCTCATCGATGAATCGGATGATGAATGAAAAGAGAATTCTGAACGTAGTTTCAAGGGGCGGGTCATTTCTAATAGCATGGATGAAGCACAACAGAAGAGAGTCGCCTCTCTATGAGCATTTTGACGAAATTCTCGAAATACTTCATGAGTATGACGTGACAATTTCCCTGGGAGACGGGATGAGGCCGGGGGCATGCTTAGACGCATCGGACAGGGCGCAGATAGAGGAGCTTATAATACTGGGCGAACTCACGCAGAGGGCTCTTGACAGGGGAGTTCAGGTGATTGTGGAGGGTCCCGGACATGTTCCGCTCAATGCAGTGGAGATGAACGTCAAACTCATGAAAAAAATCTGCCATGGAGCGCCTTTCTACGTTCTCGGACCTCTCGTGAATGACATTTCCGCAGGTTATGACCATATAGCAGGAGCTATAGGAGGCGCTATTGCAGCGTATAGCGGAGCTGATTTTCTCTGTTACGTAACTCCGTCCGAGCACCTGCGCCTTCCGTCAGTTGAAGATGTGAGGGAGGGTGTGACTGCATCCCTTATAGCGGCATTCTCCGCCGACCTTGCCAGAGGGAGGGATTATGCTCTCAAAAGAAATGCAATCATGTCTCAGGCAAGAAGAAACCTTGACTGGGAGAAGCAGATTGAATGCTCTCTTGATCCATTGAAGGCTTCAAAGTACAGAAAAGAGTCGGAGATAGGAGAAAACGAGGAGTGCACAATGTGCGGTGAATTCTGCGCTGTGAAAAGACTCAACGAACTTACGAAATAAAAAAAGGCGCTTAAAGCGCCTTTTTTAAGAACGATTATTTCATTAAAACATTTTTTGCCCTTTGGCGACTATCTTGTTCAAAGCTTCATTGAAATAATTCGAATTTGCGATAATCTCGGGCTGAATTCTCTGAGTGTAGAATTTATAGGATTTTTCTATCTCATCCTTCATCGATTCTTTTATGTTCCCGTTGGCCATGCCCTTCTCCACCTCATCCTTATGATAGAGAAGAATGTCCTTTGCAAGTTGTCTTGCAAGCTTGACTGCATCTTTATGGATCTTCTGCATATTTTCAGGCATGGTGCTGTAATTTGACGGAAGCGTAAATCCGGCAAGAAGCACGTCAAACATTGCGCCGCCGGCTTTTATATGGCCTGCGGGAGCAGATTGCTGCGGCGAAGGTTTTGGCGCGGAAGAAACTGGCGACGGCTCCATAACGGGTGGAGTCGGCTGAGCGAATGCCGGAGGTACTCCGAAGCTTTCCGGCTGAGTCGGTTTAACTGCCGGCTGGGTGAACGGATTGGCTCCGAAATCAGGCATTGCAGGTTCTGCCGGCTTTTGCTGCGCCGGTTGAGCGAATGCCGGAGGTATTCCGAAGGAATCCTCCTGAGGCGCGTTCTTCTGCTGTGCCGGCTGAGCGAATGAAGGCGATACTATTGAGTCATTATCTGTTTGAGAAACTGGCTGAGCGAATGAAGGCGGAACGCCGAAATCGTCCATTGACTGAGAGAATGCCGGTTTATGCTCCTCTTGAGGCGCGCTCTTTGAAGGTTCAAATGAAATGTTTCCGAAAGATGCTTCTGCCTCTGCCGGTTCAGAATTCTGAGAGAATGCGGGTTCAGTCTCAGGAACGGAGCTTGAAAAGCTTCCAAGGTCATTGAGCTGGTCGGCAACATTCTCGGTTTGAACCGGAGGAGGAACCTCTTCCTGCGGAGAATATTCCGGAGAAAATGAAGTTTCCCCTATCTCCGGCGTAGTGAAGGGACCTTTAGCGGCAGGCGCGGAAGATTCATTGTCCTCAATGACTTCAGTCATGGGTATATCCATAGGCTCGACGTAGATTCCGAATATGTTCTGGCAGTTGGGGCACCTGACAGGCCCTCCTCCTATGGGAATGTACATCTCCTCGACTTCATATTTTTTGTGACATTTTGGACACTCTATTATCATCCAAACTCCTTTTTTTAGAATAATTAAAAGTATATATAATTTTAACTTAAAATGCAATACAAAAAATAAAAACTTTTGTATTGACTCAAAAAAGCATTGATTTAATATTTATGTAATTTTTGAAAATTAAAATCGTATGGATAGGTATAAGGAATTATGAACGAAAAAACAACAGTCAGAAGAATCAAGTCGGGAGAGAAAGAGCTCTTCGCCCTTCT